>CAZWPV010000345.1:0-3799 GCA_964635485.1 uncultured Anaerolineales bacterium | reverse complement strand
GTCGCCCAGTAACCTTAAAATTGGCGGATTTTCCCCTATATGTGAGGGTTCTGCCCCCTGACTGGCTAAACATCACCTGGTGGCAGCCATCCCGTGGCAAGCTGTGGTGCGTTGCGGGTGGGCTGCTTGTGGAGGTATCCACCCTCCAAGTGTCGTCGGCCATTCTTGCTCCCAACTTGCCGGTGAGCCTCTCGGCTGTTCTGGTGAATGCTGATCGGCAGCTAGCGCCAGGACAGATCGACGGGCTGTGTGCTGCTTGACCAAGTCGCGCATTGTCGTGAGCGGATCGCGATGCAAACGATGAAGCAATCGGCGCGGTGCTTCGGCTTCCTCTAGCTGCCGTCGGCTCTCGCGATAAACCTCTGGAGACACCTGCCGGATCTGTTCCAATAGGTCTTCCTCGCTTTCAGCCAAAAACAGGACCTGGTATTGCCCAAAATCTCCCAGTTCACGAGTAGATTTTCGGCCACTGACACGGCGCTGATGACAACGCAGTCGTCCAAACACAGACTCGAGCATCAGGTTATCAGGGGGCAAACCTGGAATGTCGTAGCAGTGCAACAGATCAGAGCCGTATCCCTCCCACGTACGGTGCCAGGCCCCATGGAGGGCAGCCTGTGCCGGTCTCCGCTTGAGATCGGGTTGAAAGGATTGCAGCAATATCTCCATTTCTCGCCGCACTTGCTCACTGGTCAAAGATGGCTTGGGTGCAACGTCAGAAGGTGGATACCTGAGACAGTCTGCGATTCGTCTCAACCACGTATGGGCTTCTTTGAGATCCGCCACGTTGGCCCGATACGCCTCTACCACCCGGTCCACCCACATTTTCAGCCGCTGCAGATAGCCTGTCTCCGGCTCGGTGTATCCCACCTCTCCTAACGCTTGGGCAATCGCCTCCAATTGCTCATAGCCTTTCAGGCCACCCCAGTAGAACGGTTTGCGGCTTTTCCGGTTCACTGCGTCGCGGATGGCAACCCGCACCTGCGCTTCGATCTCCCTCAGCTCTGGATCTCGTTGCCCTGGTGCGTCTATCAAAAAGGGGAGGCTGGCGTCGATGGCTCAGACCTACCACCGTTTTCCACTGCTGGCATCTCAGTCTCGTCAGGCACTGCCGGTAATCCTTCCAGATCGTTCCGCATCCACGCTTGCAGTTTCTCATCCACCTTCAGCACTGGTTTGGCCAGATTCCCTAGATAATGCTCCTGACACCGCTGACGCGGCGCATCTGGCCAGCACGTCTCTAGTGCTGCGATGATTGCCTTTTCCCCGTCCGACAGGGTAGCCAGAACCTGGTACGGCAGCCCCTGATACGGCTTCAACCACTCCACCAGCTCATCCGCTGTCGGGTGGTCTAATTGTACTCCTGCTACCGGCGTCCCGCTCAGCACTTCGTACAGCACATACAGCAACGTCCCGTGCCCTTCCGGCTGCAGCGCGTCGATCCCCCACATCAGTCCACCATGCTCCCTGGCAGTCTCATCCAGTCGCCTCTTGATCCTTTCGTTCATCCCTCCCAACAACGCCAGAAACTGTCGATACAACCGACCCACGTTTCGCTCGCACACCTCGACCCCACGCCCGTTTAGCATCTTTTGAATCTCCACGAACTGTTTGTGTTCGTGCTCGTGTTGCCACCCGATGAACGCCAGCACATCCAGTCCATACGTACATTGAGGTAAGCTGATCCGTAGCACGCCACTGGCGTGGTAGTGATGCCCCCTGTGTGCGCAATCGGGCGAATCGCACTGCTTGCTCTTCCCCGCCACAAACAACGGTCCATGAAGTGTCTGTACGTATTTCCTTACGTGCCAGGTCTTGCTTGAGACCAACGACTCTCCACAGTGGACGCACTTCTCCAATTCGCACTCCACTATTACTCGTTCTGCGTTCGGGTAACGCCGCTTCGGACGATGGGCGGGGCGCTTGCTTTTTCGTTTCATCTATCTCCTCCGCTCTTGGATTCGCCCCATCATACCACAGTCTGGCGTGACGAAAAGCCAGCCAGGGGGTTCAAACTGACCCATCCCCCACATATAGGGGTCTGGGTCATTTGACCCAATAGAAAATGCCTACTTCAAGAGCTTCAACGCCCGCTCGACCACCACCTCGGGCGTAAAGCCCCACTCCTGCATCAGCACCTTGTAGGGAGCCGAAGCACCAAAGTGATCCAGGCACATCACGTCGCCTTGGGGACCGACGTACTTGTGCCAGCCCATCGAGATACCTGCCTCGACAGCCAGCCGCGCCGTGATCCGCGACGGCAGCACCGACTCCCGGTACTCGACCGGTTGTGCATCGAACAGCTCCCAACTGGGCATGCTGACCACGCGCACCGCGATGCCTTTTTCGGCCAGCAGATCGCGCGCGCCCAGCGCCACGCTCACCTCGGAGCCGGTGGCGATGAGAATCAGGCTGGGGATGCCGGAGCTATCGGCCAGGACGTATGCGCCACGGGCGACCGTATCGGCATAGTTGCGCCGGGTCTCGACCAGGACCGGTATGCTCTGGCGTGTGAGGACCAACGCCGTCGGGCCATCGCGGCGTTCCAACGCCACACGCCAGGCGGCGGCGGTCTCGTTGGCGTCGGCGGGGCGGATGACGACCATGTTGGGGATCGCGCGCACCGCCGCCAGGTGCTCGACCGGCTGGTGGGTGGGGCCATCCTCACCGATCCACACCGAGTCGTGCGTCCAGACGTAGATGACGGGCTGTTCCATCACCGCCGCCAGCCGCACCGCCGGACGCATGTAATCGGAAAAGACAAAGAAGGTGGCACCGTAGGGCAGCAACCCACCGTAAAGCACCATCCCGTTGAGGAGCGCCCCCATCGCGTGCTCGCGCACGCCAAAGTGCATGTTGCGCCCGGTGGGGGTCTCCTCTTGGAAATCATCGTATCCATCGAGCAGCGTCTTGGTGGAAGGGGCCAGGTCGGCCGAGCCACCGATGAGCGTGGGCAGCTTTGAGGCGATGGCGTTCAGCACCGCGCCGGAGGCCTTGCGCGTGGCCAGCGGCCCATCGTCGGGGGTGAAGATGGGCAGCGCGTCCGCCCAGCCCTCGGGAAGACCACCCGCCCACAGCTTCTCCAGGAGCGCCGCCTCTTCGGGGTACGCCTTCTTGTACCCCTCAAAGAGCTTATCCCACTCGGCCTGCGCCTGCTCGCCTTGATCAAGCGCCTGGCGGAACACCTCCAGCGCCCGCTTGGGAACGGTGAAGGGCTTCTTGTACGACCAGCCCAACGCCTCCTTGGTCAACTGCACCTCCTCCTCCCCCAGCGGCGCACCGTGGGAGGCTGCGGTATCCTGCTTGTTGGGGCTGCCGTAGCCGATGTGGGTGTGGCAGACGACGAGCGAGGGCCGCTCCGTCTCCAACTGTGCGACACGGATGGCCGCCTCGACCTGATCTCGATTGTGCCCGTCCACCTCCTGCACGTGCCAATCGTAGGCGCGGAAGCGGGCGGGGACATCCTCAGTGAAGGTGAGGTCGGTCGAGCCTTCGATAGAGATCTCGTTGTCGTCGTAGAGATAGACGATCCTGCCCAGGCCCAGGTGGCCCGCCAGGCTGGCCGCCTCGTGGCTCACGCCCTCCATCAGATCGCCGTCGGAGCAGATAGCGTAGACAAAATGGTCAAAGATGGCAAAGTCGGGCTTGTTAAAAATGGCGGCCAGATGCTCCTGCGCGATGGCCATCCCGATGCCGGTAGCAAAACCTTGGCCCAACGGCCCCGTGGTGGTCTCGACGCCGGGAGTCAAGCCGTACTCCGGGTGGCCGGGTGTGAGACTGCCCCACTGGCGGAAACGCT
>CAZWPV010000344.1:0-3812 GCA_964635485.1 uncultured Anaerolineales bacterium | reverse complement strand
CCATGTCTGTTCATCGAAGCGGGAAGCGCCGCCTTGGTGGGTACTGAACCAGAGCGCACCGTCAGGAGCCACAGCAATGGACGTGACCAAGTTATCCACCAATCCATCAGCCTCAGTATAAGTGATCCAGGTCTCGCCGTCGAAGCGAAGAACACCATCACCCGAGGTGCCGATCCATACTGTACCATCAGGTTCAACAGCAATGGATGTGATACGCTTATTCGCCAGACTGTCGTCGGTATAGCTTGTCCATCTCTCTCCGTCAAAGTAAGAAAGGCCACCATTTGATGTAATAGCATCCCAGGTGCCAACCCATACTGCGCTATCAAGCGCCACGGCGATGGACGTGACGGTATCACCTACCAAGCCGTCGTCGTCGGTATATATAGTCCAGGTCTCACCGTCGAAGCGAGAAACGCCATTTGCTGTACCGACCCATACCATGCTGTCAGGCGTAACTGCGATGGACGTGACGGTATTACTTGCCAAGCCGTCGTCCACCATGTATCGGTTGTAGGTGTTTCTGGTCAAATCCCACTTGACGACCCCCCATTTGGTAGCCGCCCACAAATTGCCGTCATTGTCGAAGGCGATCTCCCACACGCTTTTTCCCTCGGAGTATGATGTCCACTCAGGGTTTGATGATAGAATTGCAGTAGGGGCAGGCGTTGCGGTGGAAGTAGGTCGCGTCGCGGCGGCTGGACTGGGCCGCGCCGTAGCGATAAGTGTCGGTGTGTCGGCCGGACAACACGCTGGCGCACTTGCCAACAGTGGCAGCAGGGCAGTTAGCGCGATGATTGCTTGCCTGTACCTCATCTTCTCAACCTTTACGTTTCACACATCAGACCGGATGTAACCCCGGGAACTCTAGCCCCAGCGTCTCCGGCCAGCCGACCATCACGTTCATGCTCTGCACGGCGCTGCCGGCCGCGCCCTTCATCATGTTGTCGATGGCCGAGATGACGACGAGCCGCTGGTTCTCCGGGTCGGCCTCGAAGCCGATGTCGCAGTGGTTCGATCCGCTGAGGAACTTGGCCTCAGGGTAGCGGTAGATGCCGCGCTTGGCCCGCACCAGGCGCACGAACGGCTCGTCGCCGTAATCCTGGCGGTAGAATTCCCAAGCCTCGCGCTCGTCCAAATCGTCCTTCAGCAGGCAGTGGCAGGTTGCCGTCGCGCCGCGCACGGTGCCCACCGAGGTGATGGAAAAGTGAAACTTTGGTTCCTGCGGATCGAGCGCCAGCTCCTGGATGATCTCGGCGATGTGCCGGTGGCCCTTTGGCATGTAGGTGCGCACCACGCCGGACCGCTCGGGGTGGTGGGATGCCGGACTGGGCTTTGCGCCTCCCTCCGAGGAGCCTACCTTGACCTCCACCACCGTCTCGCGCACCAGCCCGCGGTGGTAGAGGGGCCACAGGGCCAGGATAGTCACCGAGGCGTTGCACCCCACGCCGCTGGCGTACCTGGCACCCGCCATCTCCTCGCGGTGTAGTTCCGGCAGGCCGTAGACGAACTTGCTTAGCCACTCGGGGTGAGGGTGGGGGTGCTCGTACCACTTGTCATAGTCGGCCGGGTTGCGCAGCCGAAAGTCGGCCGAGAGATCCACGATCCGTTCGGCCAGCCCGGCGTATGCCTCGATCTGTCCCATCGCCTGGCCGTGCGGCGTGGCCAGGAAAAGCAGGTTGCATGGGGCGACCTCCGAGTGCGGGACGAACCGCAAACTCGTGTGTCCTCGCAGGTTGGGATGGACAAAGTGGGCGTATTGCCCGGCGTACGAATCCGAGGTGATCTGCGTGACCTCGACTTTTGGATGGCCCAGCAGCAGCCGGAGCAGCTCTCCCCCGACGTACCCCGATGCCCCCACGATAGCAGCTTTGATCATCTCAATTAATCTCCAATCTCTAATCTCTAATTTTAGCTACGTGCAACTTGCATCACATAGTCCACCATCTTCCCCGCGATGTCCGCGTCCGTCGCCTGCATCGCGCCGTGGAACTCGGGTGTGTTGTTGACCTCGTTGACCAGCAGCCTTCCATCGGTGTCCTCCATCAGGTCGACGGCGAGGATGCCTCCGCCTACCGCCTGCGCCGCCGCGCGGCAGAGTCGATCGATCTCCGGTGTGATCGGCAGGTTCGTCGTCTGGCCCCCGCGCGCCGTGTTGGTGATCCAGTGCTCGGCGCTGCGGTAGACGGCGTACACCGTTTCGTCGCCGACGACGAGGGCGCGGATGTCGCGCCCCGGCTTGTCGACGTACGCCTGGACGTAAAGCGGCGTTTCGCCGTCCATCGACAGCTTGTGCTCGACGACTGCCTCTGCGGCTTCCGGGTCGTTCAGCTTCGCCATCAACCGTCCCCACGAGCCCACCGGCGGTTTGATCACCGCCGGGTAGCCGAGCGCGCTCACCGCTGTCAGCGCTGACTCTTTGTCGAAGGCGATGAAGGTCTGCGGGTTGGCGATGCCGTGCTCGTTCAGCGCCAGCGTCGTCAGAACCTTGTCGCCACAGGTCTCGATGACGCGGGATGGGTTCACCGTCTCGACTCCCTGCAGCTCCAGCGCCCGCGCCGCGTAGAGCGCGTTCGTCTGGCTCAGGCAGCGGATCAGGATAGCGCCGTACTGTGACCAATCGGTGGCGTGCAGGTCGAAGATGACCTTCCGCACGTCGATCTTTTCGAACGCAATCCCGCGCTCGCGCAGCCGCGGCAGGATGAGTTTCTCCTCGACGCGCACCCGCGAGCACAGCACGCCGATCTTTTTCATCGCTTCCCGCTCTCTGCCGCGACCGTTAGGACGTAATCGGCCACTCTTGCCGGGATGTCCACGCCGGTGGGATCGATGCAGTCGCGGAACTCGGGCGTGTGGTTAGCCTCGCCCACCAGCAGGCGGCCGTCCGGCGCTTCGAGCAGGTCGATGGCGACGAAACCACCGCCCACACACCGCGCGGTCGCGCGGGAAAGCGCGTCGATCTCCGGCGTGACCGGGCAGTTGGATATCTCACCTCCACGGGCCGTGTTGGTGATCCAGTGATCCGACGTGCGGTAGATGGCGCAGATGGTCTTGTCGCCGACGACAAAGCTGCGGATGTCGCGCTGGGGCTTTTCGACGTACTCCTGGATGTAGACGACCGAGTGCTGGTAGCCGCCCAGCGTCTTTTTGTGTTCGAGCAGCGCCTCTGCCGCGTCCCGGTCGTTGATGCGTGCCAGAAGCCGTCCCCACGACCCCGTCAGCGGCTTGAGCACCACCGGGTAGCCCATCTCTTCGATGGCATCCAGCGCGGCCTCAGGCGTGAACGCCAGCTTCGTGCGTGGGTTCGGCACGCCGGCCTCTTGCAGCGCGGCGGTCGTCAACACTTTGTCGCCGCAGATGCGGACGGTCTCGTGGCTACTGACCGCCGGGATGCCGACGCTCTGCAGCCAGCGGGTGACGTAGTATGCCCGCGTGTGGCTCAGGCAGCGCACGATGACGGCATCACACGATGCTACTGTGTCGAACGCGCTCAACTGATCGCCCGCCAGGTCGATGTGCGCCTCGCGCGGATCGATGCGCTCGTGATCTACGTTCCGCCTTTCGAGGGCCGCGATGAGGAGCTTTTCCTCAACGCGCACCCTCGAGCAGATGATGCCGATTTTCGCCATACACTTACTCTCCCCAGTCTTCTTCGACTTCCGGGGCCAGGTCGAGCTGGATCGGGTCGATGCCCACGACCTCCAGCTCTGCGCCACAGTCGCCGCAGATGACGATCTCGCCTTCCTCGACGTCGGCGCCCAACTCGACTTCAGCATCACATTCTGGACAAGTAGCCATTTTGCCTTTACCTC
>CAZWPV010000343.1:0-3813 GCA_964635485.1 uncultured Anaerolineales bacterium | reverse complement strand
CCTGTATGCGCACGTCTTCGCCCACCATCTCCCGTTTGGGCGACACATCCTCCGTTTCCTCGTCGAGCACCCTTAACTCGTGCAGGATGTAGGTGCCGTCTTCCTGGCGTTGCGTGGTGGTGGCTTCTGCGTGGGAGCCTACGAGTAGCTGGGCTGGCAGCCCCCTCAACCTTCGTGGGACGACGATGCGTGTGCTGCCGATGTCGAGATAGCCCTTGCCGTGCCATAGCTTTAGCATGCGGGGGGGGAAGCCGAAGCCAAACTCTTCGACCCGCACTCCTGTCAGCTTGGCGGTGATAAAGTGGCCCAATTCGTGCAGCAAGACGATGGGGCCCAGGATGACGATCAACGTGCCGGTGAACCAAAATACGATATTCAGCCAATCCATTTTCATTCTCTCAGTCAAGAAGCGGGCGCTTCCACGCCCGCCTCGCTTTATGGCCTGTATTGCAGGCGAACCTCTCAATATGTCCCCGAAGGGATCGTCTGTATTATACCCTTAGGGGCCTAAACCCGCAACATCGTTGAGAGGTATCTTCTCAATAACTTGGGGATGTGGGGCAAATTGCCAATTTGCTCTACGCGCCGCCCCATATTATTGAGATGATGCGTTGAGAAAGGTTAACGTTCTTTCGACGACCTGTTGGATCGTCAGCACGTCGGTGTCGATGGTTAGATCGGCGTGTTGCCGGGCGTGGCGCAGGCGCTGCGCCAGTGTATCCCACCAACCCGCCGGGGCATCGGTGGGGCAGCGCTGGCGGGCGACGGCTTCAGAGACGTCGAGGTAGATGAGCACGTCTGGCCGGTTGATGCGCTGCCACATCGCAGGCGCGTAGGAATGCTCCTGCAAGATCTCGTGAGCGGTATACCCTCGCTCACGTAGCGCCTGCACGAGCTGCGATTTTCCCGAGGCGCACGGGCCGACCACGGCGATCAGGGGGCCTTTCTCGCGTTTGGCTTGTTTCATCGGGAAAGGGCTGTCTGCTAATCGTTGCTCTTCTTGAACAGACGCACCGGCCACGGGCGGCTACGCGGGCCTTTTTTCTCTCTCGCGACGTTGCACACTTCGCCGCTTATTTCGCGCAGGCGGGCCAGCGATTCCAAAGAGGCAAACACCACCAGGCAGTCGTCAGCCTGGAAAGTGACTTCGGGCGCAGGGTGGGGGTCGACGGTGTTTTGCCCCTCGTGCAGGACGATAGTTAGGTCAAGTTCCCTCTCCGCCCAGGCGACGGTGCGTCCCACCAGTGCTGACCCTTCCTGTACCGTGGCCCGCGTCACGTTCATCAGCACGTCGTCTACGTAGAACGATTGGTCGATCTTGGCGCGCGTGGCCGCGGCGGCAAAGACGGGGGCCGCCAGCGCGGAGGTGCTAAATGCGGTGTGGATGCCGAACCCGCGGCACACTTTTGCCGCCAACTGCCCGTCGAACATGCGCATGACCACTTTGATGTCCGGTTTGATTTCTCTGGCGTCGAGGGCGATGTCCAGGTTCGTCAGATCGTCCTGGGTGCAGGCGACGATGGCGGATGCCTCTTGCACGTGGGCTTTTTCCAACATATTCCGCGTGCGCGCATCCCCCAGCAGCACCGGCACGTTCATTTGCCCCAATTCCTCCAGGAACGACACCTCGGCGTTGCGTTCTATGCCGACGACTTCTTCGCCCAGACGGAGCAATTCCTTCGTGACTCGGTATCCGACCTTTCCCAGGCCACAGACGACGACGTGATTACGATAGGTCGAAGTAATAGCCACTTGCCAAGCCTCCTTTCGTTCCCGCCGGTTGAACAGCGCCACCCCGAATCGCAGCACCCCGTCGGCGGCGACGGCCAGCCCGATGGGGGGAGTGACGAAGAACAAATCCTGTAAGCCTAATGTTTCGGGGAAGGGGAGTAGTGTTTCGGCGAAGAGCAGCATGAAGGTTGCGTGTGTTGCCTCCAGCCAACCCACGTGCTGCCCGGTTTCGGGGTGGACGTAGAAGAGCTTTAGCGCCAGCGTGCCTATGCACAGGAGGGCGGAGAAGGCGACCAAGGAGACGCGAAATTGGCGCACCAGGACCAGGGTGTCGCGCCACAGCGCTCGCAGGTAGCGGCGGATAGAATAGGAGCGCATCGTCACCTCAAATGGGAAGTCGAACCGTCATGCGGCGCACGCCGTCGCCCTCGCGGTCCAGAACGTGCAGCACCAGAACGCTGATGTCGTCGTGAGGTCGCCCGTCGTCTAGCGCCAGGGCCTGCCGGAGCAGACTGTCTGCCAGTTGCTGGGCGCTAGCGTCGTCTCTGCTCGTCAGTTCACGCACTGCTGCTGGGATATCTAGGGTGCGGCTGGAACGCACTCCGGCCGTCTCCAGCCCGTCCGTATAGATCACGACCACGGTTCCGGCGGCCAGCGGCAGTTCTGTGATCTGGGGCTTGGTGCCGCGTCGCAGGCCTACTGGCTGCGACGGCTCGTCGAGCGACACGAGTTCTCCCCCGGGAGTGAGGACGATGGTGGGACAGTGGCTGTTGCGCGAGAGCACCAGCGTGTTGGATACCAGGTCTGCCGAGAGGATGTTGAGAGTGGCCGAGACCTTGCCGCCTTTGTGCGTAAACAGGTAGTCGTGGGCCGCGCGCGCTGCGGCCCCATCGCGCACGCCTTCGGCTAAAAGGGAGATCGCTTTGCGCGCCACGAGGTTGCTGATCGCTTTGGCCGACCGCCCGGATCGCTGGCCGTCCACCAATACGAAGGAGATGCCGCCGTGGGGGCGCTCAATCATTTCCAGCGTGTCTCCACTCTCGCTGGTGGCCCATTTACCGACTTTGGCGACAGCGACTTTGATTTCCACGTCTGCCTCTCCCGCCTTTTCGGGTCAGGCCGTAGCACAGGCCCGTTCGGCTGAGGGCTTCGACCGAGCGTTCGGCCGAGCTCACGCCGAGGGCCTCATGGTGAAGCCTTGCGCCCGCTATGTTATCTTAAGGGCGTCTGACTTCAGGCTGCGAATAGCCCCCGCACGGCGAGTGTTACTCCTCGGTGGTCTCATCGGGTGGCTCCAGGGGTCGGCTGATGGCGCTGACCACTGTTTGTATTTCCACGCCGGGCGCAATCTCGATCCGGGCGCGATTCTCCTCGTTGTTCAGATACGTTATTTTGCCGATGATGCCGCCGACGGTCATGACCTCGGTGCCCACACCCATCTCTGCCATCTGTTTCCGGCGTCGCCGCCGGGCCTGCCACTGGGGAAAGACCATCAGTACCAGCAATAGGACGATCGCTCCAACTGTGATAAGGATTTGTGGATCCACGTCAAAGCTCCTCTCATAAGGATTTCGTGTATTATACTCTTGTCGGCCAGTTGAGCAAGGTTTGAATTATTCCTGCGGTGGTGCTATAATTTCTTAAGCTCAGGGACAGAGAAGGAACGTCGTTTATGGATCTTGAGGTATCCCTGCTGGAATACCTTCTTCTGGCGCTTTATACGCTAGCGTTGCTTGCGCTTCTTGTCTATTCGCGGCGCGATTTTGGGCGGTTGCTGTGGTTTGGCCGTTCGGCTGGGAGTAGGGAAGTTACCGACAGGCTGTGGTGGCGTCGCCTTCTTCTCTGCCTGGGACTTTTGCTGTTGGCCTCTCCCCTGGTGGCTCTGCTGACTGGCGTTGGCCTGAGGATTCCCTTTCCTGCTCCTGATTTGCCGCCTCCGAATCGTCCTGCCCCGCCACCCGAACCGTTTATATCCTTGATGGCGTTGCCCGTCGTCGTCGCCGGGGCTTGGCTGGGTGCAGGGCCGGCGCTTGTGGTGGGGTTGGTCTGTGGGGCTTTTCGAGCTTGGGTGATGGTCGGCGG
>CAZWPV010000342.1:0-3815 GCA_964635485.1 uncultured Anaerolineales bacterium | reverse complement strand
TCGCCAGCGGCGATTTTCCCACCTACGACCCCTCGACGGGCGCCGAATCGCCCTTCGATGGCAAGCTGTGGGTCGTCGTCGCCTACGAGGAAGAAGGCGCATTCATCCCGGCCGATGGCGACGGCCCGCTGCGCCTGGCCATCCTGGGCTCCCAGAAGCTGGTCACAGACGGCCACTGGTGGATCAAGTGGGTGGAGAGGATCGAGATCAAGCAGTCGCTCGAAAACTGGACGCTCCACCTGGAAGGAGCCCTCTCTGAGGACATAGACCGGGGCACGTTCGAGACCGGCGCGGCCCCCGGCTGCCACGGCACCAACTGGACAGATGCCAACGGGCAGACCTGGACGGGCATCCCGCTGTGGCTGCTGGTGGGGCGCGTGGACGACGACAACGTCCACGAGGATGACGCGTTCAACGACGATCTGGCCGAGGCCGGCTACGAAGTCAAGGTGACCGCCGCCGACGGCTACAGCGTCTCGTTCGATAGCGCCGCCATCGCACGCAACGACGACATCCTGGTGGCCTACCTGCTCGATGACGAGCCGCTGGCGGAGGACTACTGGCCGCTGCGGCTGGTCGGACCGGAGATAGGCCCGTCAAAGTGGGTGAGCACCATCACGACTATAGAGATCGTGCTGCCCTGAGCAGAACATGGGGATTAGAGACTGGCGATTAAAGTCCGCTTGCATAGCGGTTGTGCTGCTAATCGCAGGCATCGGCATCGCTACCTGCATGCCCCAGCCACGGGAAAAAACACAACTGCGAATGCTCGTCGCCGGGAGCCTTATCATACCCTTCGACGAGCTGGAGCAGGCGTTCGAAGAGCAACACCCTGAAGTCGACGTGCTGGTGGAGGGACACGGCAGCATTCAGTGTGTGCGCCACGTGACGGAGCTTGACGAGCTGGCCGACATCGTCGTCGTGGCCGACTATGCGCTGATCCCCATGCTGATGTATCAATCCCGCGAACCGGAGACCGGGGAGCCTTACGCCACCTGGCATCTCCGGTTCGCCACCAATCGGCTGGGGATCGCATACACACCACAAAGCACCTACGCCGACGAGATCGACGCCGACAACTGGTACGAGGTCGTCTCGCGTCCCGACGTGCTGCTGGGCCTCTCAGACCCACGCTTCGACGCCTGCGGCTACCGCGGCCTGATGGCGGCCAAACTGTCAGAAGCCTACTACGGTGACGACACGATCCTCTACGGCCTGTTTGGAAGCCAGTTCTCACCTACCATCCAGGTCGAAACGCGCGATGGCGTTGAAATCATCCTGGTGCCCGAGACGCTGCGGCCCAGAGATGACAGCGGGCTGGTCATGCGCGGGTCGAGCGTGCGCCTGCTGGGCCTGCTGGAATCCGGCGACCTGGACTATGCCTTCGAGTACGAGAGCGTCTCCCGGCAGCACGGGCTCGAGTTCCTCCCGCTGCCGCCGGAGATCGATCTGAGCGACGAGGCGCGCGCGGCGGACTATGCCCGCGTCCGCGTCAGCCTGGATTTCCAGCGCTTTGCCAGCGTCAAGCCCGAGTTCGTGGGCGGGCCAATCGTCTACGGCGTCACGATCCCATCAAACGCCCCCCACCCCGATCTGGCGGCTGAATTCGTCCACTTCCTCGTCGGGCCAGAGGGACAGGAGATCGTGGTGCACAACCAGCATCCGATGATCGTGCCACCCGTCGTCGATGACCCAGAAGCGATTCCGGCAAAACTAGCAGATTTGGTCAAGTAAAACGTGATCCGTGACGCAGACTTGCGAGCCTTTACGCATCACGGATCACGGATCACGCATCGTCAGGATAAGGCTATGAAAGCGCTATTTGCCAACAAAACGCGCGTGCTGTTCGCCATCCTCGGCACACTCCTGCTGATCTTTGTCGCCTGGCCGCTGCTGCGGACGATCACGGCCAGCGGCCCCGCCGTCCTGTGGCAGACGCTGCTGGACGAGGAGGTGCGTGGCGCGATCCTGCTGACCTTCCAGGCCTCCCTCATCGCCACCGCGCTGGCCTTCGTCTGCGGCGTGCCGCTGGCCTACCTGCTGGCCCGCACCGACTTTCCCGGCAAGCGGCTGGTCGAGTCCATCGTCGACGTGCCCATCGTCGTGCCCCACTCGGCAGCCGGCATCGCGCTGCTGATGGTCTTTGGACGGCGCGCGCTGCTGGGCCAGGCGTTTGGCCTCTTTGGCCTCAAGTTCGTCTCCGCCGCGCCCGGCATCGTCATCGCTATGCTGTTCGTCAGCCTGTCGTTCCTGGTCAACGCCGCGCGGGAGGGATTCGAGGCCGTCGACCCACGGCTGGAGCACATCGCCCGCACGCTAGGCGCGTCACCGTGGCAGGCATTCCGGCGCATCGCCTTCCCGCTGGCCTGGCGCTCGATCCTTTCGGGGATGATCCTGATGTGGGCGCGTGGGCTGAGCGAGTTCGGCGCCGTCGTCATCCTGGCCTACCACCCGATGGTCGCGCCGGTGCTGCTCTACGAACGCTTCGAGTCCTTCGGCTTAAATTACGCCCGACCAGTGGCGGCGCTGATGATCCTGATCTGCATGGGCACGTTCATCGTGCTGCGCGCCGCCCGTCCCAGGAAAAAGATGGGACACGGAAGAACACGGAAAAACACGGATGAAAATCGAGATGAGAAAATCCGTGAAACCTGTGTTCTTCCGCGTCCTAGAAGTAAATCCCAGGGCGCGCGTGTACAAGTACAAAACCTACAGGTCGATCTGGACGAGTTCCGCCTGCGCGATATAGCGCTGGACGTCGCGCCCGGCGAGACCTTTGTCATCCTCGGCCCGACCGGCGCGGGCAAGACGGTGCTGCTGGAGACGATCGCCGGGCTGTACCGGCCGGAGGAGGGACGCATCCTCATAAACGATGAGGACGTCACCGGCTTGCCGCCGGAACGGCGCGGCGTCGGCTTTGTCTACCAGGACTATGCGCTGTTTCCGCACCTGAACGTGGCGGGCAACATTGCCTTTGGGCTAAAGCTGCAGAGACTAGAGCGAAGCGCCATAGAGAAACGCGTGGCCGAGACCGGCGAGCTGCTGGGCATCGACCACCTGCTCCACCGCCGGCCGGATACACTCAGCGGTGGGGAACAGCAGCGCGTGGCCCTGGCCCGCGCGCTCGTCGTCGAGCCCAGGCTCCTGCTGCTGGACGAACCCCTGAGCGCGCTCGACCCGGAGACGCGGGAGAGCTTGCAGCGCGAGATGGCCCGCCTGCACCGCGAACTGGGCACGACGACCATCCACGTCACCCATGACTTTGAGGAGGCGGTGGCGCTGGGCGACCACATCGCCGTCGTCCACGAAGGGCGCGTCAGGCAAGTCGGCTTTCCAGAGGATATCTTCCGCCGCCCTGCCTCCGAGTTCGTGGCCCACTTCGTCGGCGTGCGAAACGTCTTCCGGGGCCACATCCTCCCCAAAGCCAACGGTCACCAGACCCTGGCCCTGGACGGCGTCGAGGTCGCTGTGCTGACCGAGCTTGAGGGCGACGTCCACGCCTCCCTCCGGCCGGAGGATATCGTGCTCTCCCGAGAGCCCCTCCGCTCCAGCGCGCGCAACGTTTTCAAGGGGCACATCGCTGAGATCGTCGACCGGGGCACGCTGATCTACGTCACCGTGGACGTGCCGCCTGCGTTCACCTGCGTCATCACCCGCACGTCGCTGGAGGAGATGGCGCTGAAGCAAGGCGCCGAGGCCTGCATCGCGTTCAAGGCCTCGGCAGTACACGTTTTCTGAAACGAATACACCCATCATGCTAAACCAATTATCATTTGAGGATGCCGTCAGACTTTTCAAAGGCTGGGGGTTCCAGG
>CAZWPV010000341.1:0-3821 GCA_964635485.1 uncultured Anaerolineales bacterium | reverse complement strand
CTCGCTCGACGTTCTCGCACCAGAAGGACGCGCTACTGAAAAGTAGCATAGGGCCGTTCGGCTGAGGGCTTCGACTGAGCTCAGCCGAAGTCCTCACGCCGAAGCCTTGTGCCCGCTTTAGCCGCCCACGAGGGGCTATGCCACGCCTATGTAAACGGTATCGCTGCTAAAACCAGTGGCGACGCCCAGATTTGAACTGGGAACCAAGGGCTTATGAGTCCCCTGCTCTGCCATTGAGCTACGTCGCCAGGTGGGGTTATTATACATAGGAGGTGGGGCCTGTCAAGGGTTGGCGCCCCCCCACCTAACCTCCTCCTTCGACTACGAGCCTCTGGCTCGCGCTCAGGACAGGCTCCACGCCTGGGGGAGGGACCGGCAGCTCCCTTCCCCAGGTGGGAGGGGGCACGCGGGGTACGCGCGAAAGCATTTTCATCATTGGAGGTGCCCCAACGGGGCCCGGTTACTACTCCGTACCCGGCGCGATGAGGCCCATCTGGCGCAGCGTCTCGATCAGTACCGCGTCGGAAAAGGCGTCTTTGGGGATGTAATCGACCGCCCCCACCTGCAGCCCCTCCAGGACGGCCTCGTGCCCGTCGCGGCAGGTGAGCATGATGATCGGTATGTCGGCCGTGTCGTCCGCCTCCTTGAGCTGCTTGCACACCTGGAAGCCGTCCATCTCGGGCATCTGGATGTCGAGTATGATCACGGCGGGGCGCACCTGATCCGCCATCTCCAGGCCTGCCTTGCCGTCGAAGGCGAGCGCGACGTCGAGTCCTTCTCGCTCCAGCAGCGCCTGGAGGTGCAGCGCCTGTGTGTGACTGTCTTCGATGACCAGGATTTTTTCGTCGTCCTGCTTGGCCCCTGTATTCTCGGTCATGCCTTTCTCCTTAACGTTGACCATTGGATCAGCGTGATCTGCACGTCGTCGGACGGCAGTGTTTCGACGGTCAACTCATCGACCAATAACTGGTGCACGTCGAGCTGTGCCGGGGTGAGCGCCTGCCTGGCGTCTTTGGTCGCCGTGCAGGTCACCCGGACGCCCGTGCGTTCTTCCTCGACTATGCTGTTGATGGCGATCTGCCCCTGACGCTGTGTGCCCAGCCCCAATACGTCGGCCATGGAGGAGGCGGCGAGGGAGATGCGGGCCTGCTCGGTGATGCCAAGACCTTTCCGGCGCGCCAGTTCTCGCACCTTGGCTCGGGCCGCCATGATGTCGTGAACGCTGCCCGTTGTGATCGTGCAAGTATCGTTCATTAAAACCGCCCTATCGTCGGAGGTGCCCACTGGACCAGGGCAACCTGCATCTCGTCGGACGGCAAAGTCTCGACGGCGAACTCGTCAACCAGCCACCTGACGTTCTCGAGCGTCTCTGGCGCAAAGCGATAGTTGATGGCGTTTGGAATGACGCAGACGACCTCTACGCCTACGCGTTTGCCCTTCCTCAGGCCCTTGACGATGAGCTGGCCTCGGCTTCCACTCCCCAACTCTGATGCGTTGGCCAGCGAGTATGCGGCAAGGGATATGCGCGCCTGTCCCGTGATGTCCAGACCTTCCTCGCGAGCAAACTCGCGTACCTTTGCGCGCGCAGTGATGGCGTCGAACGCACTACGAATGCGTATGGTCACTCTGTCGTTCATCGGGCATCCCTATCGTATGATCTGGTCATCCGATCCAGCGTCGGCGCGATCTGATCCAGCGGGAGCACCTGATCTACTGCATCGAGAGCCACTGCCTCCCGTGGCATCCCGTAGACCACGCAGCTTTGCTCATCCTGGGCCAGCGTCAGCCCGCCTGCTTGGCGCAATGCCAACAGCCCTTCGGCTCCGTCGTCGCCCATACCCGTGAGCACGACGCCCATGACCTGGGGGCCATAGGCGCTTGCCAGGGAATGGAACAGGTGGTTGGCCGAGGGGCGCAATCCCTTGTAGGGCGGCCCTTTGTACAGCTCCACGACCCCTTGGCCGTTCACCCGGACGTGATGATCGTCGGGCGCGAACAAGACGGTCCCCGGTTTCAGCGTCTCGCCGTGCCTGGCCATGCCGACGTGCAGCGGCGTCACGCCATCGAGCCACTCGACCAGCCCGGCGACAAAGCCATTGGTGACGTGCTGCACGACCAGAATGGGAACCGCAAAGTCGGCAGGTAGAGCCCCCAGAATCTTGGCCAGCGTCGCCGGGCCACCGGTCGAAGACGCGATGCCGATCATTTGCAGACGCCGTTGGGTGTCCCATTTCATAGAGGAGATCACGGGCGCCGGCGGATGCGCGGTCTCTAGCGCTTCGGGAGGCCGCCACTCCCGTCGATCCCAGTGGTGGACGACGGGCACCTCTGCCATCAGCCGGACCGTCCGAGCCACCTTTGCGCAAGTCTCGGCGTCGGTCAGGGCAGGCTTGCCGATCGTCGTCAGCGCGCCGGCCCGCAACGCCTCGAAGGCGAGGTTCATGTCGGCCTGCGCTAGATCGGCGGTCACGATCACGATCGGCGTGGGCGCGCTGTGCATGATGCGTCGCGTCGCCTCCAAGCCGTCCATCTTGGGCATGCGGACATCCATGGTGACCACGTCGGGGCGCAACCGTTTGGTCAGCCGGACGGCGTCCTCGCCGTCGGCACCGACGCCGACCACCTCGATACCCTCGGCTTTCTGCAGAATCGTCACCAGCAGTTTTTGTGCCGTGGGCGAGTCGTCAATGACGATGGCCCGGATAGCAGATCTTTTAGCCTTCAACACACCCGTCTCCATCAAGCCTAGGCCGCGTTTATGATCTGTAGCTGCCGCAGCGCCTCGAGCAGCACGGCCTCGGAGAAAGCGCCCTTGGGGATGAACTCGACTGCTCCTTGTTCGAGTAACGTGCTCGCCGTAACCGGCTCGGTGTGGACGGTGAGCATCACAATGGGAATGTCGTCCGTCCTGGCGTTCTCTTTGAGATGCTGGCAGGTCTCAAAGCCGTTCATCTTGGGCATCTCGACGTCGAGCAGGATCACGTCCGGCAGGTGCTCGTTTGCCATGTCCACCCCGATTTGACCATCGCGTGCCCACAAAACACGCAGCCCTGCCTGCTCCAACGAATGGCCGAGCGCCAGTGCCTGCGCTGGACTATCTTCTATGATTAAAACCGTCTTGCGTTTTTCTGCCACGTCGTTCCTCCTTTACGAACGATCACCGGCCCAAGCTTCTAGCATCTGTGCTACCTGGTGTTGCAGGCGGGCATCTTCCGCCAGCCACGCCTCTGTTGCGTTGCGGTTTGGGATGTGATCCTTCCACTGCTGCCCAGTTGCAAGCTTGGCAATGAGCATCAGGAACCGCGTACGCCACGGTTCTTCAAGCCCATACAAGACCTCAACGAGCTGCGTCTCACACATGATAAATCACGAGTCTCACTAGATCCGATCTTCGTCACTCCGAGCGAAGCCGAAGGGAGGAGTCTTCCCAGGTGGGATGGAGATTCTCCGCTACACTCAGAATGACGGTTTCGCGGGTCATTTTCAAATGGATACTAGATCAACTGCTCGATCGTCTCCAGCAAGCTGCCCTGGTCGAAAGCGCTCTTGACGATGTAGGCATCGGCGCCGACCTCGATGCCGTGTGCCTTGTCCTCTGACGATCCCAGCGACGTCACCAAAATCACCGGCACGTCTGTCGTTTTGGGATCCTCCTTGACCTGCTTGGTGAGTTCAAACCCGTCTACGCGGGGCATGATGATGTCCGAGACGATCAGGTCAGGCACGCCGCTGGCAGCGATGATGTCCAGGGCCTCCTGACCATCGGTCGCCACCTGGATGTTGTACCCGATGGCCTCCAGGATGTTCTTTTCCAGCGTGCG
>CAZWPV010000340.1:0-3834 GCA_964635485.1 uncultured Anaerolineales bacterium | reverse complement strand
CGTCATCTCTTTGACCAACCCGTCGGTCAATCCGCCCATACTGACCATCGCCATAATGGCGATGCCGATGCCGACCAACGTGAGCAGCGTGCGCGTGGGCTGCCGCAGCAGGTTGCGCAGCGCCGTCCCGCCGAAAGGCAGCCGCACCGCGTGGCCCCCACCACCATCGGCCCGCATCGCCTCCGCCGGCATCAGCCGCGAGGCGCGCCACGCCGGGTACACCCCACCGACCAGCCCCAGCGCCATCGCCGTGCCGATGGACTGCACGAATATCCCAGGGGGGAACGTGGTGGGAAAGATCATGCTCGCCATCGGCGCCCGCCTCACCAGCTCGACCACTGCCACCCCCAGGCCCGATCCCACTACTCCGCCCAAGCCGCACAAGACGACCGACTCACCCAACACCAAGCCAAGAACCTGACTTGGCTTCCAACCGATGGCCCGCAGTGTGCCAAACTCGCGCGTGCGCTCGAAAATGGACATCAGCACTGTGTTCATCACTCCCACACCGCCGATGACGACGGCCAGGAAAGAGACGGCCCACGCAAAGCCCTCGACCCAATCAAGCGCCATTTGATTATCGGCCAACTCGGAGGACACGGTAGCCGTCAGATCGTCGAAGCGCTGCTCAATGCGCCGGCGCAACGGCTCGACATCCTGCCCGGCCCGCAGCTTGAGCAGGAAGGCGTTCACCTGGTGCGGATGCTTGGAGATCGTCTGTGCATCCTCGATCAGAACGACGGCCGCCCCGTCTTCGAACGGCTTCCCGGTCTCGTAAACGCCCACGATGCGAAAAGTGGTCTCGTAGAGCTTGAACGTATCGCCGACCTCCTTTTCCAGATCGTCCGCCACCGTCCGGCCCAGGATGAGCGGATGGCTCACCTGCCGCGCGGCGCGCCCCGAAAGCCCCTCCCCCTGCTTGATCTTGAAGTGCGCGATGGCAAACCCCTCGGGGTCGTAGCCAAAGACGATAAAGTAGGGAATATCCTCCGCCGCGGCGAAAGTATACATCATCCCCGTCACCTCTTCGACGCCCGAAAAGCCCGCCAGCGTCTGGCCCACCTCCTCGTCCACGGCGCTGAAGGCGATGTCGATCGAGTCCGCCTGCATCACCAGCAGGTCGGCGCCGCTGCCGCCCCCCATAGTGCCATACCCCTCGGCAAACCCCGCAGCCATCACCCCCAACGCGACGATGGCCGCCACGCCGATGGCGACGCCGATCACGGTCAGCAGCGTGCGTGTCTTGCGACGTAATAGGCTCTTTAGAATCAATCCTCCACCTCGATATCCACGAACGCCGTCATCCCCCACTTTACCGCCGGATCGACATCATCCAACGCGATCACCACCGTGTAGTTGACCCCGCCCGAACCCGAGGCGGCCATCGGAGAGATGCGCGTGATCTCGCCGACGAAAACCTGCTCCGGCAGCGCGTCAAAACTGACGTCCACCTGCTGTCCAACGTCTACCTTGACCACGTCGATCTCGTCCAGATCGGTGGTCTCCACGCGCAGCGTATCCAGATCGCCCAACGTGACCAGCGGCTGGTCTGCCACGACCAGCTCACCCTCGCGCACGTCCACCATACCTATGGTCCCGGCAAACGGCGCGCGCACCTCGACCCGCTCCAAGGCCAACAAGGCTTCATCCAGCGCCGCCTCGGCTTTGGACACGCCCGCCTGAGCCACCGCGATCTCCTCGGCGGTGGCCCCCGCCAACAACATGTCCAGCCGACTCTGGGCAGCATTCCGTCCCGCGACCGTCTCATCGACAGCCGCGTCGACCTCCCGCAGCCGTGCTTCGGCGATCGTCCACACCAGGGTCAACCGCATCTGGGCCGCCTCCACGCCTTGCTCTGCCGCACGCAGCCGCAGGGCCGCCTCCTGCTTAACCCAGTCCTTTGCTTCGTCGCCCTTGGCCTGGACGGCATCGTAGTAAAGCTGGGCTTCCTTCCACAGGGCCTCAGCATCGGCCAGCGCCGACTCTGCCGCAGCGATCTCTGCCGTGATCGCGCCTGAAGCCAGCCGGTTTCGCTCGGCGACCGTCTGCGAGACCACTGCTTGAGCGTTAACCAGTTCCGCCTCTGCCAAGGCGACGCTCTCCGAACTGGGAGGTGCCTTCAGGAGCAGCAGTTGAGAACGAGCGGTCGCCAAGGCCACCTCCGCCTGCTGCATCGCCAGCTCCGCGTCGGTGGCGTCGAGGCGCACCAACAATTCGCCCTTCGCCACCCTGCTGCCCGGCTTAACCAGAACCTCCACCGCCGTGCCGCTCTGCCGCGCGCTGACGTCGGCCCACACCGCCGGCACGACCTCCCCAGTCACAGAAACATCGGGCATCACCCTGGGCTCCGTCTCCGCCGCTGCCTCTTCACTCCCCTGTTTTGTACATCCAACCAGGCCCATCACCAGCAGACCCGCTATTAGAAAAAATGTTATTCTTCGCATCGCCCACCTCCTCTACTGCCCCACCTCGATATCGACAAAGGCCGTCATCCCCCAGCGGATCGCCGGATCGATATCGTCCAGTTCGATCACCACCGTGTAGTTGACGCCTCCCGATTCAGACGCCGCCATCGGGGAGATGCGCATCACCTCACCGATGAACACCATCTCCGGCAGCGCATCAAAGGTGACGTCCACCTGCTGCCCAACATCCACACGTGCCACGTCGATCTCGTCCAGGTCGGTGGTCTCTACCCGCAACGTCGAAAGGTCGCCCAGGGCGACCAACGTCTGCCCCGATGTAACCTGTTCTCCAACCCGCGCGCTCACCATACCGACGGTACCGGCCACCGGGGCGCGTACCTCGGTCCGCTCCAACGCCACCTCGGCCTCGGCCAGCGCCAACTGTGCCTGGGCCACCGCGGCCTCCTTTTCAACGAGCTCCTTATCTGTAGCCCCGGCCAACAGCAAATCCAGTTGCGCCTGGACGATATCCCGGCGCGCAGCCGCCACAGCGACCGCCGCATCGGCTGCGGCGATCCTCTCGGCCGCGCCAGCCTGCAAGGCGGCCAACCGGGCCTGCGCCGCCTGCAAAGCCTCCGTCGCCGCCTGGAGGCTGTAGCGCGCCCGCTCCTCATACGGCCCCAGGCCGGGACATATCGTCCTGCCACCCCACTCGACGCACTCCATCGTCAGGTCGTGGGTCTCGCGCGCCACCAGCTCGTCCGCCATCGCCATCGTCACCGCCGCCCGCGCCTCCGCGATCTCGACGTCCACCAGGCCGGCCTTGATCTGATCGCGCTGGGCGATGGATCGAGCCAGCGCCGCCTCGGCAGCAGCGAGATTCGCCCGAGCCTGCGCAACCTCCTCGTCGCGCGGCCCGGCCCGCAGGAGCTCCAGCTCGGCCTGAGCCAGCTCCAACGCCGCCTCGGCCTGCTGCACTGCCAACTGCGCGTCGGCGGGATCGAGCCGCACCAGCGGATCGCCCGCCGCTACCCCATCGCCCGGCTCCACCAGCACCTCCGAGACCGTGCCGCCAACTTGGGCGCCGATCTCGGCCCACACCGCCGGCACCACCTCGCCGGTGACGGAGACCACGGGCACGTAATCCGCCGACCAATCGACCGTGGGCGTCACCTCGGTGCCCGGCCCACAGGCAACGAGAATCACCGCCAACGCCAACAAACCTAGAATCGTTCCTCTCTTCATCATCGCAACCTCCTCACTCGATCACTTTCCCAAGCCTTCTGCATCACAGGGTTCCGCTCCAGATACGCATCGACGACCTCCCTGGGGACGCAGTTCAGCAGGCACGAAAAGTTCACGCACCGCGAGCACGTATACCTGCGCAGCGTCCAAAAGAACATCGCCAATCCCCATAGAGCAACGACCG
>CAZWPV010000339.1:0-3840 GCA_964635485.1 uncultured Anaerolineales bacterium | reverse complement strand
GGGATCGCCCTCGGCGATAGGCGACGTGCGGGAAAGCTCGGCCCGCAACGCCGGAATAAGGCAAGTTTTGGAGCAACAACAATCAATATGTGGAGGTGAAACAGATGAGTAGATTACGCACACCCCTGATCATCCTGGGCCTCGTGGGAGCCGTCGTCGTCGCCGTCGCGGTGGTGCTGGTGGTACGCCTCAGCCGCGGCACGCCGGTCGAGATCCTGGTGGCCAAGCAGGACGTCGAGCCGGGTATGGAGGTCGAGCCCGGGATGTTCCAGCTGGAGGAGATACGCGGCATGAGCCGTGGCCCGCTCTCGACCTACGTCCTCAAGGACGAATTCCTGGCCAAGTACAACGGGCTGCCCGCCCTGGTGATGATCAACAAGGGCTCGCCCCTGATGAAGGCGCACCTGCCCGACCCCGATTCGCCGGACGGCCTCCAGGCGCGGCAGGGCCGTCTGACCCTGTTGCTCGACGACCCCGAGAACGTGGTCTATCCCCTGCCGGTCAGCGTGGACCAGGTGGGCAACTACATCGTCGCCGGGGACTACGTGGACGTCACCTTCACGCTGGGGCGTATGGCGGCCTCGGAGGTGCAGCACGTCGAGGAGATCCCGGTGCCCACCCTCCAGGCGCCGGCAGCCGGCCGGGTGACCACGCCCACCGTGCCCACCACCAGGCGGTCCGAGGCTACGGAGCACGTGACGACGACGCTCTCCCTGCCCGTGGCGAAGGTCATCCTGCCCAACGTCCACGTCCTGCGGGTCGAGAGGGAACGGATTCGTTCCGCTTCCGCCACGTACGGCACCAGCGGCGAGACCACGACGCGCACCGAGGAGGGAGACATCGTCCGCCTGTACGTCGAGCTGTCCCGCGAGGACGTCGAGGTGCTGAGCTTTGCGCTTCACAACGGCGCCCTCAACCTGCCCGCCCGGGCCGAGCCCGCGGACGGGTCGACCGAGGGGTACTTCTGGGACGACTTTGTCGACAGCCTGTTCGTGGATCGCCCTGCCCAAGAGTTGTGCGGGAAGGAGAGCGAGAGCACGGTGGATTGCAGCGGCCTGGAAGAAGAGGGGGAGTAGCATGGGAGAACCACGCGAGGTCAATCTCGTCGTCGGCTACTACAACTACGCCGACTTGAAAGCACTCGAGGGCTTCCTGCAGGGCACGGGGATCACCATCCTCTCCGCGGCCCAGGACGCCCAGCGCGTGTTCGACGACGCCGTGAGGCTGGAGGCGGACGCCGTGCTGCTCTGTCCTCAGGTGGCGGGCTACCGGCGCGAGCTCATCGACGACCTGCTCTACCACACCGACCTGGACAAGCCCATTCCCACCGTCGGCTGGGTCGATGCTCAATCAGACGACGGGCGCGCGATGGTGGCCAACGGCGCCAAGGGGTACGTCACGCTGCCGATGGACGCGACGCAGGGCAACAAGGCCGTCCATCTGATCCGCCAGGCCATCGAGCAGGTGGGAAGGGAGGACAGGGGGGAGATCGCCGCAGTGCGGCCCGTGGCGGCCGGCGCGGCCCGGTCCTGGCAGCGCAAGGCGGTCGTGCCGTGGATCAGCAAGGGTGGGGGGAGCACGCGCACCACGCTGGCCGTGAACCTGGCCGTGGCGCTGTCACACTCCAGGCTGGGCAATACGCCCACCGCCCTTCTCGACATGGACATGACCAAGGCCGACGCCCACACCATGCTGGGCTTCACCACCAACCTCGACCGCGCCAGGAGAGAGGGCCGGCCCCTCCTGGAGCGGGGGCTGTACGACCTGCTCCTTCGTCTCGGCGAGGTCTGGGAGGCGCAGGGCTCCGGCGCGCTCACGCCCCGCATGCTCGACCACTACACCGTGCCGTGGATGCCGGACAAGGCCCAGCTCGCCCTGCTGCCGGGGCTGTTCAACCCCGCATACGCCGACACACCCATCTTCCGCGAGCGTCAGCTGATCTACGAGATCGGCAAGCGCATCATCGACGTGATGACCCAGAAGTACGCCTTCGTCATTTTGGACATCGGCCAGGACATGACCCAACCCCTGCACCGGGCGGCCATCGAGTCCGCCGACGAGGTGGTGGTCACGGTGCCCCCGCAATTGACGGCGGTCACCGACGTGGCCAACGCGCTGCCGGTGCTCAGCCGTCACTTTGGCGACCTGAGCAAGTTCAAGCTGATCGTCACCGCCTACGACGACGGTTTCGGCATGTCGGAGAAAGAGATCATCAAGGAGGTGGGCTTGCCGAAGCTGATCACCATCCCGCACGATGCGGCCGTGGCCTCTGTCTCGATCAACGAGGGTGTGCCCTTCGTCCTGACCGACAACGGCCCGCTCGGAGAGGCGGTGAGGGAGCTGGCCGGCATCTACCTGCCCGCCCTGGCTGCCGGCCGGAAGGGCAAGGGGTTGGGCAGCCTGGTCAGCGGTCTCAAGAGCGCGCTGGTTCGAGAGGCGTAGGGCGAGGGGGAGGAATCAAATATGGGAGAACAAGGATTCTGGCAGTGGGACGGGGAAGAGGCCGAGACCGACGTCGGCGCGACCTTTGCCAGCATGGCGGTCGTGCCCGAGGAGGAAGGGGTCGATCCCTACAGCATCGTCCTGGAGGGGGTGCGGGCGCGTGTTACGGGCGAGGCGCTGCTCACCTCTGCCCAGCTGCTCAACCCCTCGGCGGCTGACAGGGACAGGATACTGCAAGCCGCCCGCCAGGAGGCCCACGGGTACGCCTCGTCCGCCGCGAGCAAGGGGCTGCCCGCCCTTTCGGGGGAGCCCGACCGCGTGGCCGAGATGGTCGTGGAGGACATGGTGGGGTGGGGGCCTCTGGCCGACTATATGGAGGACGACCGGGTAGAGGAGATTTTCGTCAACGGGCCCGACGAGATCTACGTGGTCTACGCCGGCGAGCCGAAGCGGAAGGTCGGCTCGCGCTTCAGGAGCGCCGACCACCTGTGGAACTTTTTTTTCGACAAGCTCGACCGCGCCGGCGGCTCGCGCACGATCTCGACCAAGATCCCCTGGCTGGACGGGCGGCTGCCCGATGGGAGCCGCTTCCACGGCATCCGCCCGCCGCTGGTGGCCAACCGGCCCAACCTGGTGGTGACGATCCGCCGCTTCCGCCCGGTGGCCAAGACCCTGGACGAGATGGTGGACCTGGGCACCATGCCCCCAAACGTGGCGGCCTTCCTCAGGGCGGCGGTGAGAGCCCAGTGCAACATCGTGGTCAGTGGAGGCACGGCCAGCGGCAAGACGACTTTCCTGAACTGCTGCGGCAGCATCTTGGATAAAGACGAGCGCATCATCACCATCGAGGACACGCCGGAGCTGGCGATCCCGGTCCCGAACTGGGTGCAGCTCGTCACGCGGGAGGCCTCCGAGGGGGTGCAAGAGGTGACGATGCACGACCTGGTGCGCCACGCGCTGCGCATGAAACCCGACCGCATCTGGCTGGGCGAGGCGCGCGGGCCGGAGATGGCGGCGATCCTGACGGCGGCCAACACCGGCCACGAGGGGGTGATGTTCACCGTCCACGCCGACGACGTGCACGCCACGCTCACGCGCATCGAGACGCTGGTGCTGATGGCGGAGGGGGCGGGCAACCTGCCCCTGTGGGCGGTGCGCTACAACATCGCCACGGCCCTGCACCTCATCGTCCACCTCAGCCGGCGGCGGCTGCCCGACGGGTCGGAGGTGCGGCGGGTGACGGGCATCGGCGAGGTGTCCGACCAGCTCCAGGGGGAGCGAATCGTGGTCGAGCCGCTGTGGGAGTGGGACCCTTCGGCAGGCTCAGGGCAGGCTCCTTCGGCATCGGGCGGAACGCCCACCTCAGGGCAGGCTCCTTCGGCATCGGGCGGAACGCCC
>CAZWPV010000338.1:0-3847 GCA_964635485.1 uncultured Anaerolineales bacterium | reverse complement strand
TTGTTGATCGTGACCGACACATCCATACTCATCAGTCCGCCGGTGATCTCCTCGATCTCGGCCGCCGGAATGGTGCCGATGTGCTCAAAGGTCTCGGGTTTTTCCCACTCGTGGTTGTAGATGCCGATCTTGGCATACTTCCCCGCGCGCTCCTCCGGGGTCAAGCCGAAGAGCTTGTTCAGGTGCGCCTCGTCCATCGTCACGTGCGTCCCCAGCGCGACGAGGTAATCGAGCGCGGCGACTTGCTCGCCGATAGCCTCGTAAAAGACGCGGAACATCAGCGGCATCGGCGCGGAGCGGGTGGCATCAGGTGTGATAAAGAGCACCCGCTTGCCGGTCATATCGTGCGCGGCAAACGCCTGAGACACGAGCTCGCGCACCTCGGCTTCAGTCAGCGTCCTGTCCGTATATCCTTTGCCAATCAATCCCTGATCTCCAATCTCTAGCCGCGAACCGCACTAGACCCCGCTAAAGGCGCTGAACCCGCCGTCTACCGGCACGACGATGCCGCTGACGAAGGACGACGCAGGCGAAAGCAGCCACAGCGTCGCGCCGATCAAGTCTTCAGGGTCGCCGAAACGGCCCATCGGCGTGTGGTCGATGATGGTGCGACCGCGCGGGGTCAACTCGCCGGTCGCCTCCTCGGTCAGCAGGAAGCGGTTCTGCTCGGTCAGGAAAAAGCCGGGGGCCAGGGCGTTGACGCGCACGTCGGGCGAGTACTCCTGCGCGATGTGCACCGCCAGCCACTGCGTAAAGTTGCTCACCGCCGCCTTGGCCGCCGAATAGGCCGGGATGCGCGTCAGCGGGCGGAAGGCGTTCATCGAACTGATGTTGAGGATACAACCGTCACCCTGATCGGCCATCACCTTGCCAAACACCTGGCTGAGCAGCAGCGTCCCCAGAAAATTCAGGTTGAACACCCACTGCACGGCATCGGGGGGAAGATCGAAGAAGGAAAGCTCCTCCGATGTCGTGGCCTGCTTCTTGTTGCCCCCCGCCCCGTTGATCAGGATATCGACGCGGTCCCACTGCGCCAGCACGGCGTCACGGGCCGCCTCCACGCCGGCCTTGTCAAGCACGTCGCACTTGACTGCGAGGGCCTCGCCGCCCTGGGCCACGATCTCGCCAGCGACCTCTTTGGCCGCGTCCTCAAACAGATCCAGGACAGCCACCTTCACGCCGAGCCTGCCCAGCGCGCGGCTCATCGTCCCACACAGCACGCCGCCGCCGCCGGTCACGGCAGCGACCTTGCCCGACAATCCAAATAGACCTTCCAAGTATGCCTTGTCCATAATACCTCCAAAGATGTTAACTTGAGTTACGCGAGTTGCTCAGCTCATAATTCGTATGCCTTGGCCTTGATGTACTTGCGCATCAGATACCCATACCGCTCGTCCGCCAGGGCAAACTCGATAAAGGCACGGAAATAGCTCTCAAAGTTGCCCACGTCGTAGCGCTTTTGGTCGGGCGTGAACGGCCAAGCATAGACCGGCTCGCCTTGCTGGATCAGGAGCCGGATGGCGTCGGTCAACTGGATCTCGCCCCCCTTGCCGGGCAGCGTGCGGTCGAGCATCTCAAAGATGGCCGGGCTAAAGACGTAGCGGGCAGCCACCGCCAACGTAGAGGGAGAGGATTCCACCGGCGGCTTCTCGACGATGTCCTTCATCGCCACCGGCTCGCCGGGCGCAGGCTCCGCCCCGCCGATGTCCACGATACCGTATCGGTAGGTGTCCTCCGGTGGCACCGTCTCCACCGCCACGCAGGCCGCAGCCTCCAGGCGCTTGTGAGCGGCCATCATCGCCCGCAACGGAGCGGCAGGATCGGGGGCAACGACCATCGAATCGCCCAGGGCGACAGCAAAGTCGTCGCCGTCCACGAAATCGGCGGCCAGCGAGACGGCATGGCCCAAGCCCTTGGGCGGGCTCTGGCGGGTGAAAAAGAAGCGCGACTTGCCTTCAAGATAGGCCAGATCCTCCAGCACCGCCTCGTTCCCGGCCTGCTCCAACCCCAGCACCAGTTCGGGGTCGGCGTCCAGGTGATCCTCGATGGCACGCTTGCGCTCGCCGGTGATGATCAAAAGCTGCCGCAACCCGGCGGCCTGCAGCTCCTCCACCACGTACTGGATGGCCGGCTTGCGCCCCACCGGCAGCATCTCCTTGGGCTGCGACTTGGTTGAAGGCAACAGCCGCGTGCCCAAACCCGCCGCAGGCACGACCGCTTTCGTGATCTGTTGAGCCATTTTGCACCCCCTATTCAGGCCAGCCCCAGCGCGGCCAACGTGTGATCGACGTTGAGCTGCACCTGGTCTGGATACATCCCCACCACGACAGCATCGATGGGCTTGATATTGTCGAAAGCGAACTTGAACGCAGCCGCCACCTCGTCCTGACCCGCGCAGCGCCGCCCGGCCCCCAGGATCTTGAACGCCAGGCACTGCTTGGGTGTCGCGCGGATGGCCTCGCACATACGCAGCGGGTCCTCGGCGTAGAACGGCTCCTCGACGAACTCGCCGCCCACCAGCGCGCTCTCGCGCTCGATGCGGCTGATGTTATAGAAACACGCCATGTAGAAATCCACGTCCCAATCGTGCTCCTCAGCGTACTCGATCACCTCCGGCATGTGTGTGCCCAGCCCGACCTGCAGGCCCGTATCGCGGATGGCCTTGAGGCGATTCAGCACCTCGTCCTGGCGGCCCTCCTGCCACAGCGTGTCGGTCGAGGTGCCGTGATGGTAGATGCCCGCCGCGCCCACCGCCGCGATGACGCGGATGTTTTGGTAGACATCGTGCATCTCCGAGGCGGTCTGCACAATCCAATGCAGACGCCCGCCCGTGCGCCGGAAAAGCTCCAGCCAGTACATCACGCGATGGAAATCGCCCCGCCCCTGGAAAGTGTTGATCCCCGCCGCCTCGCAGCGCTGGAGCGTCTCAACCACCTTCTCGGCAGTGAAAAATTCGGCCATCTCGCGGCTCTTTTCAGGGCTCAGGTGCGAGTTCCCACAGAAGGGATTCCCGCCCACGACCAAGCGCGTGATCTCTATAGGGCCAAACGGCACGGTCGGAAGTTGATTCGTCAAAATGCGTTTACCTTGCAAAGGGCGACAGATGCTTTTCGAAATGGGTCTCCAACATCCCGGCGTAGATCCCTTCGTGGGCATCCAGGGTCGACATCAACCGCTCCCCGAATCGATCCAGCACCGAGCCAAAGGTCACGTGCAGCACCTGCCGCGCGTCGAACTGGTCGAGCAGGCCCGGCAGGTCGGTGTCCCAAATGTCCTCCTGCGGCGGGACCTTGGCCAGCTCCGCCGAGACGTGGTAGGTGGCCCTGTCGGACTCGTATCGCTCGCGGGCCAGGGTCAGGATCTCGCGGAAAAAGACCGGATCGACCTGGGCCACCGTGCGCAGCGCCTCCAGGTAGCTGGTGCCGGCGGTCTTGACGTGTACCAATCCGTCGGTCAGCTCGGCGATGATGGGATAGATGCTGAACTTGTCCGAACCAGAGTGAATGCTGAGTTTGTACGGTCCAAAGGCGCGGGCGATGGCGGCGTGCTTGGCCAGCTCGGTCCTGAACTCGTCCAGGTCGCCGATATAGTCCACGCCCTTCTCAAAGCGCCCGACGTAGCGCGGCGCCAGGCTGACCCACTTGACTCCCAGCCGCTTGAGCTCACTGGCGACGTAAAAGTGCTCCTCCGGCGAGGTAGGCGTCTCCGTCTCGTCCACCGAGACCTCCAACTCGAATCTCGATCCTCCCGCAGGTTCGGAACCTGCGGGAGGATTGGCAACCAAGTGCCGGTACATGCGCGACGCGTGCGCGACCGCGCGCCCGTACTTGGCCGCCGCGCGGTGCAG
>CAZWPV010000337.1:0-3851 GCA_964635485.1 uncultured Anaerolineales bacterium | reverse complement strand
AAAATGCCAGTCAAACGAGTCAAACCAGTTCCAAGCGACATCGAGATCGCGCAAGCAGCCGAGCTGCTGCCCATCCGGCAGATCATGGAGCAGCTTGGGTTGGTCGAGGACGACGTCGACCTGTACGGCAAGTACAAGGCCAAGGTACACCTGGACGTGCTCGATAAACTTGAGGGCAGGCCCCAGGGCAAGTACATCGACGTCACCGCCATCACCCCCACCCCGTTGGGCGAGGGGAAGTCCACGACCATGGTCGGCCTGACCCAGGCGATGGGCAGTGTGCTGGGCAAGAAAGTGATGTGCTGCATTCGCCAGCCCAGCATGGGGCCGACCTTCAACATCAAGGGCGGCGCGGCGGGCGGCGGCTATAGCCAAGTCGTCCCAATGGAGGACTTTAACCTGCACCTCACCGGCGACACCCACGCCATCAGCGTCGCCCACAACCTGATCGCCGCCGCCATCGACACACGTATGTACCACGAGAGCCGCCAGACCGACGAGGCGCTCAAGCGGCGCGGCATCGACCGGCGGCTGGACATCGACCCGGACACGATCACCTGGAACCGTGTGGTGGACGTGTGCGACCGCAGTCTGCGCGAGATCAAGATCGGCTTCAACGACGATAAGCTTCGCGATGGCTCCCCCAGCCCCATCTTCCCGCGCAAGACGGGCGTCGATATAACCGTTTCCAGCGAGCTGATGGCTATTTTGGCATTGGCAACCAGCCTAAAAGACCTGCGCGAGCGCGTGGGCCGGGTGATGTTCGGATTGGATAAGCAGGGCAACCCGGTCAACCTGGAAGACCTGGGCGTCGCCGGTTCCGTGACTGTCCTGCTGAAAGACGCGCTCATGCCCAACCTGATGCAGACGCTGGAGGGACAGCCCGCCTTCGCCCACTGCGGCCCCTTCGCCAACATCGCCCACGGCAACTCATCCATCATCGCCGACAAGATCGCCGTCAAGCTGGTCGACTATGTCGTCACAGAGAGCGGCTTTGGCGCCGACATCGGCATGGAAAAGTTCTTTGACATCAAGTGCCGCTACTCCGGCCTGATCCCCAATGCAGTGGTACTGGTGGCCACGGTGCGCGCGCTCAAGATGCACGGCGGCGGTCCCAAGGTCAGCCCCGGCGCGCCGTTGGACGAGGCCTACACCGAGGAGAACCTGGAGCTGCTGAAGGCCGGCCTGGGCAACCTGGGCGTGCACATCAAGAACGCGCTGCGCTTTGGCATCCCGGTGGTCGTGGCGGTCAACAGCTTTACCACTGACACCGACGCCGAGCTGGAAGTGGTGCGCGAGTACGCCGTCTCGATGGGCGCGGAGGACTCGGTGGTCACCGAGCACTGGGCCGAGGGCGGCGATGGCGCGGCCAAGCTAGCCGAGGCAGTGGTGGCGGCCTGCGAAAAGCCCAGCAACTTTGAGTTTCTCTACCCGCTGGAGTGGTCGATCAAGCAAAAGATCGAGCACATCTCCAAGACGATCTATGGCGCGGACGGTGTCTCCTACGAGCCGCTGGCGGATGAGCAGATCGCCAGGTATGAGAAAGCTGGCTTTGGCAACCTGCCCATCTGCATGGCCAAGACACACCTCAGCCTGAGCCACGACCCGACGCTCAAGGGCGTGCCGACCGGCTACCTCATCCCGGTGCGCGAGGTGCGGGCTAGCGTGGGCGCGGGCTTTATCTACCCGCTGATCGGCAAGATGAGCACCATGCCCGGCCTGGCGACATACCCGGCGTATATGAAGATCGACATTGATTTGGAGACAGGCAAGATTGTGGGGCTGTCTTAACAATTGAGAAACCCGGTTTTTGACAAAAACCGGGTTTCTGACACACAAACGGAGGCAACGATTATGGCAAAGGCAACGTTCGACGTCCCTACCCTGTGGGCCGACCATCACGTGCTCAAGGTGCGTGAGGCGCTGCTCGGCCTTGAGGGCGTGGACGACGTGTACGCCAGCTCGGCCTGGAAGCAAGTGTTGGTAACGTACAACAATAAAAAGGCGAAGAAAGCCGACATCGAGAAGGCGCTGGCCGACGCCGGCTACCCGGTAGGTGATGGCGAGATGCCCATCGTCGTGCAGCCCAACGAGATTCGCCGCGATCCGCAGTGGGCAGAGGGCGCGCGCATGACGCAGACCAACCGCGTCGATCTCGAGATGTCGGGCGAATTCCGACGATACTAGGGAGGAACAAAATATGGCGAAAAAGAAAGAACGAACACCAGAAGAGGCCAGCTGCGATGCAGCGGCCATTGCTCTTTTGGAATGCGCTTGTCAGTTGGATATGGAGACGTGCTTCTCGCGGGCAGATGCCCTTTCTGCCTGTCCCATTGGATCTCAGGGCCTGTGCTGCAAGAACTGCGCGATGGGTCCCTGTCGCCTGACGGGAAAGACCGAGCGCGGGGTCTGTGGGGCGACGATAGCAACGGTAGCGGCCCGCAACTTTGCCCGCGCCGTTTCCGTGGGCTCGTCGGCTCACTCCGATCACGGTCGGGGGCTGGCCTACACGCTGCTGGAGGCTGCCACGGGACACGCGCCTGACTATGGCGTGAAGGACCCTGTCAAACTGGTCGAGGTCGCCGGACACCTGGAGGTGCCGACGACGGATGAGGAAGGCGAGCGGCGGCCCATCGACGAGATCGCCAAAGACGTCGCCCTGGCAGCCCTGGCCGAGTTCGGCAAGGTCGAAGGGGAGCTGCTTAACCTGAAGCGCGCCCCGCTCAAACGACAACAGACCTGGCACGAGGTGGGGATCGCTCCCCGCTCCGTAGACCGGGAGATAGTGGAGCTTCTCCATCGTACCCACGTGGGCAACGACCAAGAGGCCGAGCACATCCTGGATCAGACCATGCGCTGCGCGCTGGGCGACGGCTGGGGTGGCTCGATGATGGCTACCGACATATCGGACATCATCTTTGGCACCCCGGCCCCCGTGCGCTCCCAGGCCAACCTGGGCGTGCTCAGCGAGGACAAGGTCAACGTCATCATCCACGGCCACGAGCCGACGCTTTCGGAGATGATCGTGGCGGCGGCGCTCGATCCCGAATTGGTCGAATACGCCAAGAGCAAGGGGGCCAAGGGTATCCAACTGGCCGGCATCTGCTGCACGGCCAACGAGACGGTGATGCGGCAAGGCGTGCCGCTGGCCGGCAACTTTTTGCAGCAGGAACTGGCCATCCTCACCGGCGCGGTCGAGGCCATGGTGGTCGACATCCAGTGCATCATGCAGGGATTGGCGCCGATGGCAGACAAGTTCCACACCGAACTGATCACCACCTCACCCAAGGTAAAGATCGAGGGCGCAACCCACATCGAGTTCGAGGAAGGACGCGCACTGGAGATCGCCAAGGAGATCGTCAAGCGCGCTATCGACCGCTTCCCCGAGCGCGGAGAAACGAACATTCCCGATGTCCGAAGCTCCCTGATTCCCGGCTTCTCCCACGAGTACATCGACTACGCGCTGGGCGGGTTCTACCGGGGTTCCCTGCGTCCGCTCAACGACGCCATTCAGGCTGGGCGCATCCGGGGCGTGGTGGCCAACATCGGCTGCAACAACGCCCGCCTGCATCACGATAGCCTCTTTCACCACGTCGTCACCGAGTTCCTCAAGAACGACATCCTGGTGGTAGAGACCGGCTGCGGGGCTATCGCCAGCGCCAAGCAGGGGTTCATGACGCCCGAGGCGGCCATGGAGTACGCCGGGCCGGGCCTGCGCGAGGTCTGCGAGACGGTGGGCATCCCGCCGGTGCTCCACATGGGCTCGTGCGTGGACAACTGCCGCATCCTGACGGTGCTCTCGCAGATGGCGACCGAGGGCGGCCTGGGAGACGACATCTCCGACATCCCCG
>CAZWPV010000336.1:0-3863 GCA_964635485.1 uncultured Anaerolineales bacterium | reverse complement strand
ACTCGATCCACTGCATCTGGTCGAAGAACAGGTTGCCCAGGCCGTAGTGGATAAAGGTCCCGTTGTAAAGCTCGAACGTCTGCGGGTGATGGGCCTGGCTGCCGCTGACGATCACCGCGCCCGCGTCGACCATGGCGCGAAAGTCGGCCACCTGCTGCGGGGTCGGCTCGAAGCGGTCGAACTCCCAGTACTGTAGCGTGACGATGGGAATGATGGACTGCTCGCGCATCTGGCGGATCTGGGCGTGCATCCAGTAAAAATTGCAGGGGGCCGAGCCGGCGCGACTCTCCGTCGCCCAGTCATAGTCCGGCCCCACCGGGTTGCAGCCGATGAAGCCGAAGGTGTGCACGCCGTGGGTGATCGTCAGGGGGCGCTGCGCCTGTGTCACGTTCCACCCGCCGCCGTAGTAGGGGAAGCCGCGCTCGTCGTACATCCCCAGCGAAAGCTCCATCGCCCCCTCCCCCCAGTCGAGCAGGTGGTTGCCCGTCAGCTCGATCACGTCGATGTCCAGGTCCTCGAAGAGCTCGATATAGTTTGGCTTGGCGCAGAAGACGACCGAGTCCCGGCAAACCTGCTGGCAATTGTGGGCGAAAGAGACCTCGTTGCTGATGTGGGTGATGTCGGCCTCGACCAGCCAGGGGCGGATGTCGCGGGCAGGGTAGAGCACCCCTTCGCGGTCCATCGTGGTGGCGGTGCAACGCCCCATCGCCGTGACGCCCGTCATCACCAGCACCGTCATCTTCTGCGGGTCGCGGTTGGTGAGGGGAGCGCCGATGAGCTCCTGCAGCTTGGCGATGCCGCGCTCGCTGCCGGTCGCGCCGACGCGCACGACCAGCGGATACGCACCGCTGTCCAGCCCCTTGTCGAGCACCGAAGCGCCGTCCAACCGCAGCGCTTTCCAGCGGGGTTCCAGTTGCTCGAAGGGGACAATGGCCCAGGCTTCGCCGTGAGCGTTCAGCCGAACGGCGGGTCGGGTGTTCCAGGCGGTGTTCGCCAATTGGTCGGCCGGGAGTGCGGAGACTGCGCCATCTGCCGGGGCTCCCAGAACAGACGACAGTGCGGCCTGTGTGTCCTCCGTCATCAGCAGCGGCTGCCCGCTGAAGGGCCCGGAGGCGACGCCACTCCAGCCGCTCTGCACGTCGGCCCACGTCACTTCGTCGGTCAAGGTGGGGAAGGGCGCGGCGACGGCGTACACCCACTCGGCGAGCGAGGTGGCGCCCAGATCGCTGCCGACGACGATGTGCATGTCGGCAGTCGCGGGGGACGAGGCCGGGGCGAATAGATCAGGGTGTTCGGCCAGCGCGGCGTCGATCGCGTCGGCGATGGGCGCGGGCAGTCCTTCGGGCACGTAGATGGTCAGTGGCCAGGCAGGGGTCGGCGTAGGTGTCGGCGTCAGCGTAGCGGTGGGCCGCGGCGTGCGGGTCGAGGTGGGGGTGACGCCGGGGTTGATGACGGGTGTGCCGGTGCACGCGGCAAATAGGACCCCGATCAGAGTCAGGCTGACAAGCAGGTATAGCCACAGGTTGCGGCGAGGGAGAGAGGTAGTCGCCATCGGAGGGTCGCGTTAGAAGGGCGGAGTATAGTGTACCCACACCCAAGTGTTGATCATACTGGCACCGATGTAAAGCGCGTCTGCTTCCTCGGAAATAGGCGGATCGGCCCAGTAGTAGAGCCACTTGGAGTCACGAGGGGTCAGGTTGACGCAGCCGTGGCTCTGAGTGAAACCAAAATTGTCGTGCCAGAAGGCCGCGTGAAGTGCATACGCCTGGTGAAAGTACATCGTCCAGGGCACGTCCTCGATGTAGTAGTAGCTCGGATGACCATCGGGTACGCTGGGGCTGCTCATTTTGCCTTCTTGTATCTTGGCCCACAGCTTGTACAGGCCAGGTGGTGTGGCGGTGCCCGTGCGGCCGCTGGAGATGAGCGAGGCGTAGACCATGCGCTCTCCTTCGTAAGCGGCGATGGTCTGCTCAAAGATGTCTACTTCGATCCACTTGGCGCCCGTGGGGACTCCTGCTGGCGGCGGGTCCACGTCCACGCGTCCCACGGTCGATTGCTCCACCCACTGATTCTCGCCGACGAGGTACCAGAGTTCATCGCCGCGCCGCTCCTCGGCGTAGATGGTGACCAGTTGGTACTTGTTCAGCGGGTCGACGGCGGTGTTATAGGCGCCCTGCGGCACGAGCGAAGGCCGCACCCAGCGGTTGGTCCAGGCGAAGGGCAGACTCGGCTGCTCGGCGAGGTAAACACCCTGGAAGCGGGAGGGGACCGCCAGTGCCACCGCGTCGGCGCGGACGAACTCGCCTGCATTGATCTGGTACCACAGTTGTCCCTCATATTCGACCTCACCCTCCAGGCTGACCCACCAGTCGCCGGAGAGCAGCGTGCGCACCGGCGGCAGCCCCGCCGCCGCTTCCATCGGGTGGCGGTACACGGCCAGTGGCGGATTCCTGACGAGGGCGTAGGTGTGCGGCACGAGTTCCTCTTCCTCGTCGTCGTGGGGTAACTCTTCCACAGGCAGTTCGGGCAGCGGATCGGGCAGGCGAATGGAGGAGATGCGGTAGGCGGTGCTGCCAGGCCCGTAGGAAGGACACAGCTCCGGGTTGCGCCACATCAGGCTGGGCACGCAGACGTAGCGGGTGCGATCAGGGCGCACGCCGGCTTCGAGATCGTCTAGGGTGGGCGCTGAGGAAGGCTCTGCGCTTACAGGCAGCGAGATGGATATTCCCAGTATGACGAGCAGCGTGATGAGTTGATGGCGACGCATATACTGGTTCTCCGGTCAGGTGAAACACGCAATCAACGTTCGATAATCACCAGCACTCCGATGCCGCGATATCGAGAGCGTTGTAACAGCTCGAAAAGCTCGATGACGTCATCGTCGTCCAGCGCGACGCAGCCCCACGTCCAATCGGGGCTGCTTCCCCCGCCGTGGATCAGGATGTCGTGCCAGATCTCGCGGCCGGGATGGGCCTCATTGTAATCGTACACTTCCCAGATCGTGTCCAGCGGGCCGTGACGGGCTTCCCATTCCTCGATCAGTGCCCCGGCCTCTTCGCCGTATTGGGACTGGTAGTCGGCCAAGGCCTGCGCTGTGGTCTCTAGCAACATCTGGCGCGGCCCAAAGACGGACGTGTACTGCATGCTGGCGATCAGAAACTTGCCCTCCGGCGTCAAAAGAGCGTCGTAGCGATGCCGTGCGTCCAGCCCACAGTGACTGATGGCTACGGGATAGGCTCTGAGCAGGTCGTCGTCCTTGTAGAGCGACAGCCGGTGATCGCTTTTGTCGACCACGATGCGGTAGCCGTCGTCCGCCGGGGTGATGGGCACGTTGAAGATGACCATCGCCCGCCAGATGCACGTATCAACGATCCGCCAGCCCCAGCCGGTCAGGCAACAGGCGGCGAATGCGGCGGCGACCGAGACACCCACGATCACGACCAGGCGTTTTCGTCTCGTTCTCACTGGCTACCTGCCCGCTGGTTTGTCAAGGTCCTCGATAGCGTCCTCGATTGCGGCATCGGGCCATATTCTAACACAGGTTCCAGGCGGCGTCCAGGATTTGCCGCTGTTGCGCTAGTATACCACGGCATCATAATAAGGTCAATCGGTTTCTGTTAAATTCTCGTCACCGCTTGCTCCACAACGAGATGGCTATCCACCCGGCGAGGAAAGCGCCGAGCAGTGCACAGAGTACCAGTAAAGGCGTCATACTTGTGCTTCCGCCATCCGGAGGGGAGCCGGTGGGTGCTGATGTTGGTGTAGGGGCGGGGTTTGGCGCAGCAACAGGCGACGCGGTGATGGCGAGGGGTGGCGTGGTTGAAGGCGTGATGGTGGGGTCAGCTTGGATTACCGACTCGGAC
>CAZWPV010000335.1:0-3864 GCA_964635485.1 uncultured Anaerolineales bacterium | reverse complement strand
AGATGCGCGGCGGCAAAGCCCGCTGCACCGTCATCGTCTCCGACGAGGAGATCGGTTCGCCGCTGGTACGCCGCCCCAGCACGGCCATCGTGCTCAACATCCTGTCGATGGACGCTTTCGAGCCGCTGGTCAAGCCCGGCGGTGTGCTGATCGTGAACAGTTCGCTGGTGACGAGGCGGAGCGAGCGGGACGACATCCGCATTTTCTATTTACCGGCCAGCGATATTGCGACCGAACTGGGCAACGTCCGTCTGGCCAACGTCGTCTGCCTGGGCGCGTTGGTGCAGGCCACCTCCATCGTGCCGCTGGAGGCGATAGCGCAGGCGTTGGATAGTCACCTATCGGAGCGGCACCGCAGCCTGTTGGACTTGAACAAGGAGGCCCTGCGCAGGGGGGCGAAACTCGCCTCGAAGGGCGGGGAGTGAACGTGCGAATCGGCCTGGCGCTGAGCGGCGGCGGGGCCAAAGGATTCGCCCACATCGGCGTGCTCAAGGTGCTGGAGGAGGCGCAGATCCCCGTGCACGTGCTGACCGGCACCAGCATGGGCGGGGTCGTGGCTGCAATCTACGCCGCCGGCAACCCCGCCGCCGAGATCGAACGAATCGCCCGCTCCCTGCGCCTGCTCGACATCGTCCAGCGCGACCACACGGGTCTGGGCCTGATCGGGCAGGGCAAGATTGCCAAGCGCTTGCGAGAGGCTCTGGGGGGTGACCTGACCTTTGACCAATTGAGGCTGCCACTGGCGCTGGTTGCCACCGACCTGGAGACGGGCGAAGAGGTAGTCATCCACGAAGGGCCGGTGGTCGAGGCCATGCTGGCGACGATGGCCGTGCCCATCCTGTTCCCACCCGTGAAGTGGCGAAACCGCCTGCTCGTGGATGGCGGCCTGCTCAACCAAGTTCCCTTCGACGTCGTGCGGCAGATGGCCGGCGGTGGCGCTCCCACCCGCGTCATCGCAGTACACATCCTGCACGGTTTTTCCAGCAGGCTGGTAGAACCGACCGCGTGCGAGAGCCGGCGAGGGGCAGAGTCGGTCCTCCGCCTGCTGATACGCCGCAGCCGCTGGGCGCCGATGTTTGAGGTCGCAGAGCGCAGCTACGCTATCATCAGGAGCAAACAGGTCGAGCGACTGATGCTCCAAGAGCCGCCCGACCTGATGATCGAGATCACGCTCAACGGCGTAGGGCTTTTGGACCTGGACCGGGTCGACGTTTGCGTGGAGGCCGGCGAACGCGCTGCCCGCCGGCACCTGCCTGAGCTGCTCGAACTGCGCGACGCGCCGCCGCCGAGCCGACTGGCCCGCTGGTGGAGCGCGGTGACCGGCAGGTTGATGGGAACGGGCGACGGATAACGAGCGATGTACAGCAAGATCGTCGTGCCACTCGATGGATCGGAGTTGGCGGAGGGCGTGCTGCCTCACGTCGCAGAGGTCATTCGCGACCGTGGGAGCTACGTCTACCTGCTGACCGTCGCCTCTGTGGCGAGAGGGGCGGCGCCCGCCCTCACCGACCTGCTTTCGTCCTCTGGCAACACGCACGAGGAAAGGCAACGCGTCGAGCAGGAGGTGACGGCGTACCTGCGAGAGGTCGCCGGCGAGCTGGAGCCAGTCGCCGCAGAGGTGCAGGTCGGCGTGCGCTTCGGGCGGCCTGCCGAGGAGGTTCTCACCTTTGCCGGTGAGGTGGACGCGGACCTGATCGCCATGTCCACCCACGGCCGCTCCGGCATCAGCCGCTGGGTCTTTGGGAGCGTGACCGACAGAGTGCTGCACGGCGCTCTATGTCCCCTGCTCCTGGTGCGGACTGCGCCGGTTCAGCCCTCGATCGCATACCAGCACATTCTCGTGCCGCTCGATGGCTCCGAGACGGCGGAGCAGGTACTACCCTATGTCAGCGCGCTCATTCGCCCCAATTACACGCGTATCTTTCTCACCTCGGTTCTGCCGAACGGATTAAGCGACCGCACTGTGACGCTGTTGGCGAGCAGTCCTCCCGGATTGCAGCTTTCCACTACCGCCTTATCGAAGGCCGAGGTTCAACTGACCGCCTACCTGCGCAGCGTGGCCGCCGCGCTGCGCGAGCGCGGAGCCACCGTGCAAACCACCGTTCGAAAAGGGTCGCCTGCCGAAGAGGTCCTGGCCGAGGCCGCCGAGAACGAGGTCGACCTGATCATCATGACGGCGCACGGGTTTTCCGGCGTGAGCCGCTGGGTATACGGAAACGTGGCGGGCAAGATACTGCAAGGCGCGCACTGCCCCATCCTCCTCGTCCACCCGCCGGCCCAATAGAACACCTTCAGGAAACAAAAAAGCGAGCGCCGCGCGCCCGCTCCCCAAGCATTCACTGCCCCCAAGCTACGGCACAGCGATCTCGCCCTCCGGCCCCCAACCGCGCGTGCATTTCTCAGCCCGCCCACACATAGTTCCTTGAGATTGCCCATTGACGGTCACTTGCAGCCCGGCCCCGTTGCCTGTCTCGACAATGACCTCTTCCTTGCCCGACCACGTCTCCGACTGCCCCGCGTCCAACATTCCCTCGAAAGCCGTCATTCCGTCGACCGTCACGCGCACCCAGACGTGCTCCATGCTGTCCAACGTCAGCATCACGTATCCCGGGGGATCGACCGGAAAGGTGGGCGTGGCCGGTGGCAGCGTTGCTGCTTCCATAGATAACGTGACCGCCCCTGCCGACGCAGTGACGGGAGCGATGGTGGTGGCGGCCTCTTCACCACCCCTGCCTCGGCCGACGATGACCATCGCCGCTATCACGATCACCAGCAGGATGATGAGCACGATGCAGGTGATGATGAGCGTCTCCAGGCTTAGCCACTGCGGCATGGGGGAAGAAGCAGGTCTACCGGGTCGAGGCGGCGTCGGTCTGGCGACCGGGCGAGCAGGCGGAGCTGCCGGTACGGGTTGAGCGGGCGGTGACTCTACTACAGGCGCGACCGCCGGGGCGGGCTCGACGTGGCGCACCTCCTCGTCGTAACGCGCCAGTACCTCCCGGGGAGATAGGTCAAGATGGCGGGCATAGATGCGCAGAAAGCCGCGCACCTGCACCTCGCCACCGGGCAAGGCGTCGAACTCTCCCTCCTCCAGCATCCTCAGAAAACGTACCCGGATGCGAGTGGCAGCCTCGACGTCCCGCAGTGTTTCGTCCCTGGCCTCACGCAGCTGGCGTAGCCAGACACCGAGTGTTTCCATCGCCGCGCCCCTGATGAAAAACGACTACTACTCGTCCGCCTGATCTTCTTCCGATACCTGCTCTTCGGCCTCCTCCTGAGGGGCCTCCTCTGGAGCCTCCGTTGGCTTCGCCTCGGGCAACTCTCCTCCCTCCGGCTTCACCAAGGCCTTGACCTCGGCCACCACGTCCGCTGACAACCGCACCGAGACGACGTGCTCGCCCACCTCGCGCAGTGGCTCGGAGAGGATGTGCTTGCGCCGGTCGAACTTCTCCCCGACCTCGCGCTCCAGTGCCTCGGCAATGGCAGCAGGTGTGATGGAACCATACAGGTGGCCCGTCTCGCCGGCCTTGGCCTCGAAGGTGAGCGTGACGCCGCGCAGTCGCTCGGCGAGCGCCTCGGCGCGGGCCGCCATCTTTTCCTCGCGACGGGCATCCACTGCCTTGCGACGCTTGAACTCTTTGATTGCCCCCTTGGTCGCCTTGACCGCCAACCCTTCGCGGAACAAATAATTGCGGGCATAACCGGCCGCGACATCTTCTACCTCGCCGGCCTGTCCCAAGTTAGGGACGTCCTGGGTCAGAATAACTTTCACTACACTCCTCCAAGTAAGAATCGGCGTAATAATACCTCAAAAGCGGCGAAAACTCAAATCAGAAACACAAACGTGCAGGGCATCTCGAAACC
>CAZWPV010000334.1:0-3874 GCA_964635485.1 uncultured Anaerolineales bacterium | reverse complement strand
GGTAGATCAAGCTGCGGATGTTGAGCGTCGTCTTGCGCGCCACCGGGCAGCCGCCGGTGCACTTGCCGCACTGGATGCACCCCAGGAGCTCGAGTTGCTCGGTAAGCTCTGCCGTCTTCAGTGCCATCATGCTATCCCTCGAGCCGTCTCAGCGCCACCAGCGCCGATGCGGCCGCCGCCTTGGCCTGCGCCACGGCGTCGGGGATGTCCTTGGGCCCCTGGCAGCAGCCGGCCAGGAAGATGCCGTCCGTCGCGGTCTCCACCGGGCGCAGCTTGACGTGCGCCTCTTGGAAGAAGCCGTCGGGCGAACACTCTATTCCCACTAGCTCTGCGACTTGCCCCGCATCAGCGCGCGGCACGACCGCCGTTGCCAGCACGACCAGGTCGGCTTCCACCTCGACTGGCTTACCCAGAAGCGTGTCCTCGGCGGCCACGACTAGGCGACCGTTCCGGTCGCCCTTTTCCCTTCGCCGGTACACCTCCGCGGGTTCCCCGCGCCGATAGACGACACCCTCTTCCCGCACCCGGTCGTAGAACTCTTCGTATCCCTTGCCAGAGGCGCGCACGTCCATGTAAAAGACTGTGATGCGCGCGTCGGGGATTTGATCGCGCACTAGGTGGGCGTGCTTGGCCGTATACATACAGCAGATGCGGGAGCAGTAGGGTACGCCGGTGTGCGGATCGCGTGAAGAAGTCTGGCGCTCTGCGCCAGAGCTTCTTTCTAAGGAAAAAGCCCTCCGGTCTTTTTCTCGCGAGCCCACGCACTTGATGAGCACCACGTTCTTGGGCTCTTTGCCGTCCACGGTGATCTTGCCCATCGTCGGGCCGGAGGCGGACGAGAGCCGCTCGAACTCCAGGCCGGTCATCACTTCCGGGTAGACGCCGTAGCCGAACTCGGGCTTGAGGTGCGGGTCCAGCAGGTCGAACCCCGTGGCGACGATGACCGCGCCCACCTCCAGGTCCACGAGTTCCTCTCGTTGCTCGAAATCGATCGCGCCGGCGGGACAGGCGTCCTTGCACAAAAGTGTCTTTCCACATCTGCCGCGCGTCAGAAGCAGGCAGGCTTCTGGATCGACGGTGTACTTGAGCGGCACTGCCTGCGGAAACGGTATATAGACCGCCGAGCGTTTTGAAATCCCCTCGTTGAAGTGGCTGGTCACGCGCCCTTTCATCCGGCACGCCTCTGCGCACGAGCCGCAGCCGGTACATTTATCGACGTCCACGTAGCGTGGTTTCTTACGCACTTGGACGTGAAACATTCGCTGATTCGCCGACTCGCTGACTCCGTCGATAGAGACCACGTCGGAATACGTCATCAACTCGATATTGGGGTGGTTCCCCACGTCCACCATCTTGGGTGTCAGGATGCAGGAGGAACAATCGAGGGTGGGGAAGGTCTTGTCCAACTGCGCCATGCGCCCGCCAATGGAGGGCTCCCGCTCCACCAGATAGACCGGATAGCCCGCATCGGCGATATCGAGAGCGGCCTGAATGCCGGCGATCCCCCCACCGATAACCAAGGCTGCCGGTTTGCCGCGATTCAATCCCCAATCTCCAATCTCTAGAACTCTCCCGAGCGATCCACCAGCTTGAGTGCCAGTACGGCCATGTCCAACGTTGTGCCGTTGCTGGTCATAAAGTAGTCGTGCAGTGTGACTTCGTGCTGGAAACCTTGGTCTAGGAGAGCCTTGATGACGTTGTGCTGGGTGCTGACGACCTCGATGTACAGTTGCTGCAGGCTGAGGGTGCGGGCGATTTCGATCAGGCTGCGTAATATCAGCGTGCCGATGCCTCGACGGCGATAAGCTTTGTCGAGAAAGATGCGCACCCACGCCAGGTGGCGGTGGTACCGCTCGCGAAAGTGGAGGGTGGCGTCGCCGACGATGAGCGTGTTCCCACGCGCGTCGTCCACGATGGCGATCAGGGGGTAAACCTGTTTCAGGTCTAGATTGTCCACCCAGCTTTCGACCACTGCCGGGTCAGCTGCGTCGTCGCGGAAGTACTTGAGGTCCTCCTCAGAGGCCCGGGCAAACAGATCGACCAGGGCTTCCTTGTCGTCCTTCGATAGGGGCCGCAGCAGGAGCCGCGAGCCATCGGGTAGGGTTTTCATCTTGCGATAGTTTGCCAACTGTGTCCAGATATCTCCCATAGTGTACCTCCTCGGTACTCACCGCTGTATCCTCTCAATATTCTGGGGAAAATGGCGAATGTAGGTCGGATTTGCTATCCGACCAGGCGGCGGTTAGCAAATCCGCCCTACATCTGCCCCGATTTATTGAGAAGATATTCACCGCCGCTGGCTGCTTCTGTTCATTCTACTCCACCAACCCCGCTGCCCGCTTGGCCGAGGTGAGCGTGTTGCGCAGGAGCATGACGATGGTCATCGGCCCCACGCCGCCCGGCACCGGCGTCAGGTATCCCGCGACCTCTTTGACCTCTTCAAAGTCCACGTCGCCCACCAGCTTGTACTTGCGGTAGAGGCCGATCGTCTCGCAGCCCTCGATGTCGTCCGGCACTTGATCCTTGAGATAGATTTTGTCGTGTGTTGCACAGTACACGCCTATCTTGCGGCGGCCGCCCTTTTCCGACTCGTCCTTGCGGTGAGCGACGAAGCATTCGCCTGAGGCCGTGCATATCCATTCTCTGTCGGCGGGATGGTCGACCCACACGCGGTTGATGCCCACGTCGATCACGGCTGCGCCCGGCTTGACCCAGTCGCCCTTGACCATCTCGGGCCGGCCCACGGCGGCGATGAGGATGTCGGCCCGGCGGCAGGTGGCGGGCAGGTCCTGCGTGCGCGAGTGGCAGATGGTGAGTGTCGCGTTGCGGTGCAACAGCAGCATCGAAACCGGCAGTCCGACGATGTTGCTGCGTCCAAGCACCACGGCCTCCTTGCCCTCTATACCGATTCCGTACCGGTCCAGCAGTTCGATACATCCGGCGGGCGTGCAGGGGACGAAAAGCGGTCTGCGCCCCTTCATCGCCAGCCGCCCGATGTTGATGGGATGGAAGCCGTCCACGTCCTTGTCCAGCCCGATGGCACGCAGCACGCGCTCTTCGTCCAAGTGCTTGGGCAGGGGTAACTGGACGAGGATGCCGTGCACCTCCGGATTGGCGTTCAGTTCCGCAACCAGGCTTTCAACCTCTTCCTGGGTGGCGCTTTCTGACGGGTCGCAGCCGAAGGATTGGATGCCCACCTCGGCACAGCGCTTCTGCTTGGAGCTGACGTAGGCCTGGGAGGCGGGGTTCTCACCCACCAGCACCGTCGCCAGTCCCGGCGTGACATCGTGCTCGGTCTTGAGCTTTTCTACCTCGGCCTTGATCTCGCCGTGGACTGCGGCGGCAACGGCCTCGCCGTCGATTAGTTGTGCGGTCATAGTTTCCTCCTTGTGTATCGTAGAAACCGGATTTTTGTCAAAAACCTGGTTTCTGACTACACGCGCAGATATGAATCCGTATAGATCACCTTGTTCAGCACCACCTGCACCGTCTTCCAGATGCCGGCCTGCGCCGGATCGGACATGTCCACATCCTCAGGCTGTAGTTCCTCCATCGCCGCCACCCGGTCGTACAGCTTGACCAGCAGCCGGTTGAGCGCGGTGCTCTCGTCCCGCTCCTCGACCACGCGGATCCATTCCTTCAAGTCCTCGTCGAGCGGGTCGGCGATCACCATGTCGATCCCCGCCCCCATCAGCATCACCATGTAAGTGCGGTTGAGCAGTGGGCGCATCTCGTTGGGCACGGCGTTGGAGACGTTGGAAAGGCCCCCGTTGGTCAATGGGGGGGGATCCCAGGCGAACTTGAGCGTGCGCACCGCGCCAATGCACTCCGGGCAGTACTCCTGGCAGCCGGAGACGGTCAGCACCAGCGGGTC
>CAZWPV010000333.1:0-3901 GCA_964635485.1 uncultured Anaerolineales bacterium | reverse complement strand
CGGCTTTCAGGCTGGGCGCGCACCGTAGCGTGCTCATCGCCAGCGTGCCAGAGGGAGATGACAAGCCCTACAAGTACCCGGTGATGTACCGGGGCGTGGATGCGCTGGTGCTGAACAAGATCGACGTACTGGAGGCATTCGACTTTGACGTGGACTATTTCCGACAGGGTGTGGAACCGCTAAATCCCGGCCTGGCCTTCTTCCCCATCTCCTGCAAGACGGGCGAAGGGCTGGAAGCCTGGCTGGATTGGCTTCACCGTGAGATCATCGAACGACGCTGAAACGAGGTAAGAACTTATGTGTCTGGCAATTCCGGGTAAGGTCGTGGAGATAATCGGCCAGGATATGATGCGTATGAGCCGAGTGGACTTTGGCGGGATTACGCGCGACATCTCGCTGGCCTACCTACCGGACGCGATGGCGGGCGACTATGTCATCGTCCACGCGGGCTTTGCCATCAGCCAGTTGGACGAGGAGGAGGCCCAGGAGACGCTGCGCTTGCTGGCCGAACTCGACGTTGTAGAACAGGAGTTGAATGCACCATCTCAAGAACGAAGCATCCCATTGGAGAAATTCCTGTAGCACAAGAAACCGGTTTTTTGAGAAAAACCCGGTTTCTACAGCTCACTCCAGAGAAGCGTCACAGGCTCGCACGGTATCCTCCAGCCAGGGTGCCGGCTCTCCCCGTCTGGCGACGGCCGCCAGCATATCCTCTATCGCCTCGTGGCATTCGCCATAGCCAACCACGCCCGGCTCCACAGCGACCTCGTCGTCCAGGAAATCGAGGGCGATGTCGTACCGTGGATTCTCCACGACGTAATCCTCCAGGAAATCCGCAGCAGAGCGCCTGACTGGCAGGACACTGAACGTCTGCGCCCAGCGTGCTTGCTGCTCTGGCTCGGTGAACCACTTCAGAAACAGCCATGCGGCCAACTGCTCCTCCGGCGTGGATCGAAGCAGCGAGAAAGCCGGGCCTTGAACGTACACCTTGGGACGAGGCAAGGTTGTCGGCAGATGGGAAATCGACCATGTGAAGCCCGCGCCTTCGGCTACTTCTCTACGGTAGCGAGGCAGGTCGGAGGTGCTGCCGATGGTAAAAAGCACCCTGCCTGCACCAAAGTCAGCCCGGGCACCGAACCGCTCCGTCTTTAAAACGGCACACTCCCTACTCAATAGATCTTGAATAAAGGTCACCGTCGCCAACCCTTCCTCGCTGCTGAAAGCATAAGACCCGGCATCCTCATCAATCATCCGGCCGCCGTGACTGAGGAGCATATCGACGAAAGTGGATACATCGACGGAGAACTCGTACCCATAGGTACCAGCGTCCGGGTCGGAGGCCGCGCAAGCCATCTCGGCAAACTCTTCCCAGGTTTCGGGCGGCTCGGTGTATCCCAACTCGATCAGCCGATCCTCGTTGCAGTACAAGACCTCCAGAGCAAGATAGAGCGGCCACCCGTAGCGATCATCGAACTGCGGGACGCGGTCAGAAGCCAGCGCGACGGGGAAGAAATCATCCAACTCCTTGCTCGTATAGCCCCACGCCTTGCTTTCCACGTAAGGGGTCAGCGCGACCAGGGCGCCCTGCGCGGCATAGGCCGCCACGTGATGCTGCCCTGCGATCACGACATCGGGTAACTGGCTCGATCCGATACGACCGAGGATCTCGTCATACAGGCTGTCGCTCGAGCCGGCATACTCGCCGATGATCGTGATCCCCCACTCGTTGCTGGCGTTGAACTGGTCTATCAGAGCCAACAACAGCTCCTCCTGGTCCCGGGTGTACGGATACCACAACACGACCACCTGATCGCGGGGATCGACGCTTTCCAGCTCGCCGTAGAGCTCCACGTCGTAACGCGGGCGCATCGTGGGCTTGGCATCCTCGTCGGGTAGCTCAGGACAGCAGGAGACAGCCCCTGCGCCGACAAGAACCGAAACGAGCGAGATGGCCAACAACTTGGACAGGATTTTATGCGTCATCGTCACTCCAGCAAAAAAGTGGTGGGCATTATAGGTTGAAGGAGATGGGGTGTCAAGCCTTGATACCTGCCACCACCGCCTGGCCTAAGGAGATACAAGCGTCATTGGGCGGCACCAAGCGATGGACGTAGATGACAAAACCGTCCTCTTCAAGCAGCGGCAGTGTCCTTGCCAGCAGGGCCACGTTTTGAAAGACCCCGCCGGAAAGCGCCACCTCTTTTAGCCCGCTTTCCTCCCGCAGGCACAGGCAGACGTCGCGGATCATTCGCGCCAGGCCGTTGTGGAACCTGGTAGCGATCACACCGGCAGAGATGCCTGCCCGCACGTCGGCGACGACAGCGCGGATACACGGCGACACGTCGATCTCCTCGCCGTCCAGCGTGAAGGAATACGCCTCCTCCACCCCATCCTCCGCCAGCATCTCGAACTCGATGGCCGCCTGGGCCTCGTAGTTGATCTCCTGCCGCACGCCTGCCAAAGCCGAAACGGCGTCGAACAGGCGTCCTACGCTGGAGGTGGGGACCACGCTCACCTCCCGCTCCAACTGCTGGAGCAGTATCGGCCGCTCGCCAAGAGGAGCAGCGGCGACGGGCGGCAGGTCATCGCCCCACGCCACACCCGCGGCCCACAGATGCGCCAGCGCCGTGCGATAGGGTTTACGAATGGCGGCGTCCCCGCCGGGGAGAGGTACGTACCTGAGATGCGCGACCCTGCGGAAAGAGGCATAGTCGGCGATGAGAAACTCCCCACCCCAGATCGCTCCATCGGTGCCGTAGCCGGTGCCGTCAAAGGTCACGCCGATGACGGGCTGCTCGCCGGTTAGGCCATTCTCCGCCATCACGGACGCGACGTGGGCGTGGTGGTGCTGAACAGAAACAAGCCGTTCAACTGCTGATTCGCTGATTCGCTGATTCGCCCACCGCGTCGACAGATAACCGGGGTGCATGTCACACGCGACGATCTCTGGCTCAATGCGAAACGTGCGCTTAAGCTGCTCCACCATTTGCTCGAAAAACCGCAGCGTCTCGTAATTCTCCATGCCGCCGATGTGCTGGCTGAGAAAGGCATACCGGTCGCGGGTGAGACAGAAGGTGTTCTTCAGCTCCGCGCCCACCGCCAACACCTGCTTGACCTCGAAAGGCAGATACGCCGGATAGGGGGCGTAGCCTCGCGAGCGGCGAATGGGCAATTCGGCCCCAGCAAAGATGCGCGTGACGCTATCGTCGCAGCGGGCGTGGATGTCGCGGTCGTGCAACAGAAAGGCGTCCGCCAGGTTGCCCAAACGCTCCAGTGCCTCGGCGTTGTCGGTGGCGATGGGCTCCTCGGAATAGTTGCCGGATGTCATCACCAGCGCCAAGGGAAATGAACGACTGGGCTCAAGAAGCAAATAGTGCAGAGGTGTATAAGGCAGCATCACGCCGAGAGTGTTGTTGCCGGGAGCGACCAGCGGGGAGATGGGGGCATTGGGCCGCCTGCGCAGGAGAACGATCGGGCGTTCACGGGAGGTGAGCAGCGCCCGCTCGTCGTCGTTCACCTCGCAGTAACTCTCCACCGTCTCCAGATCGAAAGACATGATGGCAAAGGGCTTGTCCACCCGCCCCTTGCGCTCTCGCAGCAGCGCCACCGCCTCGTCGTTCGTCGCATCACAGGCGAGGTGAAAGCCGCCTAACCCCTTGACGGCAATGACCTTGCCCTCAACCAACAACTCGCGCACCATCTGGATCGCATCCTCTCCAGAGATTTGCGATTTGTGATTTGCAATTTGCAATTTGACTTGGGGGCCACACACCGGGCACGCATTTGGCTGCGCGTGAAAGCGGCGGTTCGCCGGATCGTCGTACTCCGCCTGGCAGTCGGGGCACATCGTGAAGGGCGCCATCGTCGTCTTGGGCCGGTCGTAGGGAATATCCTGGATGAT
>CAZWPV010000332.1:0-3905 GCA_964635485.1 uncultured Anaerolineales bacterium | reverse complement strand
AGTGTTGTCTACCGTCACCAGCACTGGATCCACCTGAATGACTGCTCCGGTGAAGGTATCGTCGGGGAAGGCTTCAAAGATGATGTTCACCGGGTTCCCTGCCACGACGTTACCATAGTCCGCCTCTTCTACCCAGAAGCGCACCAAGGGCTCCTGCAATGTGGCCAGAGCGAGGATGGTCGCGTTGGTGTCCACCTGGTCTCCGGTGTCTACCACGATATCCATCACGATGGCATCAAAGGGAGCATACAACTGAGCCGCTCCCAGGTCAGCGGCAGCCCTCTCCCGTGCCACCAGCGCGCGGTTCACCGCCACCTCGGCCCGTACCAGATCCTCTGTAGTTGGGCTATCTTCTAGTTCCTCCAGCTCCTGCTGCCGCTGGTAAACGGTGTTCTGTGCTTGCACCACCCGGTTCCTGGCCTGGATTTCCTCGATGGCCGCCTGGTTGATGGCCTCTTTCCAATCTCCCTCTGCCGCGATCATGGCGGCCATCGCCCAGTCGTGATCGGCCTGACTGAGCTTGCCCTCTTCGTACAGGCTCTTTTGTCTCTGGTAGTAACCGACCCACCAGTCGTACAGGGTCTTCCGGCTCTTTGTGGCAGAATCGAGGGAGGAATCGAACGTCTTTTCGTAGGCAGCCTGGGCGAGCGCCAGACTGACCTGGGCATTTCGCAAAGCGGCGCGAGCGTCCTCCAGTTCGGCCTCACTGGGTCCCTCGCGGACCTCAGCCAGGTCAAGCTGGGCCAACTCCAGTTCGAACTCGGCCTCGGCCAAGGCGCGCTCCAGGTCGTCCGTCTTGAGCTGGGCCAGAAGATCGCCCTGCTGTACCCGGTCTCCGATTTCCACGAACACCTCGTCCACCACGCCGCTGGTGCGGAAGGCCATGTCCATTTCGGCGGCGGGGACGAGCTCGCCACTGCCATCGGCGGTGATGAGGATATCTCCCTGCTGCACCGTCGCCGTCTCCAACGTCGGCTCCTCATCAGGCCCTTCGGCCTGGGAAAAGTAGCGCGTGTAGGCAAGGTAGCCGCCCCCGGCTGCCAGGAGCAGTGCGACAACCAGGATGATCCAGGTCCTGCGTTTCTTCATCGTGTTTCTCCTTCAAGCATCGTTATCGCTACGCCTGCAATTGTATCCGCAATTCCTGAGAGCGTCCTAAGCGGTTGCTGAGAGAATACTGAGAGTTTCTCTAAGCATTCTCTCAGCTTCTGTTAAGCCCTCTCTCAGGTGTTGTGAATACAATATGGTATAATTGAAACTGGAACTTGCCCTGGTCACCCTGGCGAAGGTTGCGAGTAGTCTTGGCGATGTAGCAGTTCTCGGCTGGCGAAAGCACTTTTGCCCTGAAAAGCGCTACGGAACCTTCGCAAGGGTTTAGTGAGGACTAAAGATGGCGACCGTATTGATCGCTGACGACGACCAGAAACTATTAAAGATGCTGCGTCGAACCCTGGTTTACGAGGGTTTCGGGGTTGTGACCGCTACCGATGGCCACGAGGCGCTGGCGCAACTGGACGCCCACCGGCCGGACGTAATTGTCCTGGATTGGCTCATGCCCGGACTCGACGGCATCCAGGTGACGGAACGGCTGCGGGCGGCAGGCGATGACACGATGATCCTCATGCTCACGGCCCGCGACGCCATAGAAGACCGGGTGGAGGGGTTGGGAAGTGGCGCCGACGATTACCTGGTCAAGCCCTTTGCCCCGGCGGAGCTGCTGGCGCGGGTTCACGCCCTGCTGCGACGGTCCGGCACTGCGGATAGAGAGCAACCACTTGTGTATGTCGATCTGACCCTGGACCCCACCACCCGCGAGACGCGGCGTGGCGAGAGGCAGTTCGAGCTCACGCCGACCGAGTTCAAACTGCTACACTATCTGATGCGCCATCCCCGCCAGGTATTGCAGCGCGAGCAGCTCTTGGAAGAAGTCTGGGGCTATGACTTCAATGGCGACGACAATGTCCTGGAGGTCTATATCGGCTACCTGCGGAAAAAGACCGAGCAGGGCGGGGAGCTGCGCCTGATTCAGACGGTGCGCGGTGTGGGCTACGTGTTGCGCGAGGAATAGCGAGATGTCGATTCGCCTGCGCCTAACCCTGTTGTACACGACGATCCTGGCCCTTACCCTGGCCGCGTTTGGCGCGGTGCTCTATGGCACCCAGGCGCAGACCATTCACGACCGTGAAAAGTGGGCGCTTGTCATGACGGCAGAGCGCATCGTCGAGGGACGCCAGCCGGGAGGCGGTTGGATTGGTCAAGGCCAGCCTCCCCCGATGCCGCCGCCAGAGGGAGAAAGGCCCGGACAGCGCCCTCTGAACTATAGGGGTCTATACATCCAGCTTCTCAGTGCTGATCGAGAGATAATCTTTAACTCGGAGAGTGAGCGCCAGACGAGCCAGGCACCTGTACCGCTCAGTGAGGCTGGGTTACAGACTGCTCTATCCGGCGAGTCTTGGACGGGAACCGCCTGGATCGAAAGCGAGCGTCTCCTTATCTACAGCGCGCCGGTCATCGTGGATGGCCAGGTCACCGAAGTCGTGCAGGTTGCCCAACCACTCACTGAGCAGGATCAACATCTGGATGTACTGGAAACCAATCTGCTCATCGTCGGCGGAGTGGCGACCCTGGTTGCTTTTGGCATCGGGTGGATACTGTCTGGCGTGGTGTTGCGCCCCGTCGATCGCATCACGCAGACGGCGCACACCATCGGTGCCGAGCGCGACTTTGACCGCCGGGTCGATCACGTCGGTCCCAACGACGAGATCGGCCAACTGGCGACTACTTTCAACGAGATGCTGGGCGAGCTGCAAGCCGCCTATCAGCAACAGCGGCAGTTCGTGGCCGACGTGTCGCACGAGCTGCGCACGCCGCTTACCACCATCCGTGGCAACCTGGGCCTCCTGTGCCGCGAACCGCCGGTCAGCGCCGAGGAGCGAACCGATATCCTGGACGACGTGACGGAGGAGAGCGACCGCTTAATCCGCCTGGTCAACGACCTGCTGGCGCTGGCCCACGCCGAGTCCGGGCGGCAACTGCGCAGCGAGACGGTGTGGGTCAGGCCCCTGGTCGAGGACGTGTGCCGCCAGGCCAGGCTACTCGATCCAGGGCGGGCGGTTGTCTGCGACGACGTGCACGACGTGACCGTGATCGGCGATCAGGATGCGCTCAGGCAGGTGCTTTTGATCCTGATGGATAATGCGCTGAAACACACCACGGGAGCGATCACGGTGGCCGCTGAAGCCGTCGGCGAACGGGTGGCAATCCGCGTCCGAGATGCTGGCCCGGGCATCACCCCCGAGGATCTGGGCTACATTTTCGAGCGCTTTTACCGCGGCGAGGGCACGCCGGCCGAGTCTAACGTCGGGCTGGGGTTGGCCATCGCCAAGGCGCTGGTCGAGGCGCAGGGCGGCACGATTGCGGTCGAGAGCCATATTGAACGGGGCAGTGTGTTTACTGTGACTCTGCCGCAGGCCCCGTCTTAAAATCACTTTGTCACGATGTTGACCAGCCGCCCCTGTACGTAGATCACCTTGTGGATCTTGTTGTTGCCGACGTGATGCTGGACGTTCTCGTCGGCCAAGGCGGTATCTTTGGCCGCTTCCTCTTCGATGTCCGCTGGCACTTGGATCCGTGCCCGAACCTTGCCGTTCACCTGCACGACTAGCGTGACCATCTCCTCTGTTGCTAGCGCCTCGTTCCACTCGGGCCACGTCTGCTGGTGGACGCTATAGGCTTCACCCATCCGCGTCCACAGTTCCTCGGCGATGTGCGGGGCGAAGGGGGCCAGCAGCAGGACGTAGGTGTGGATCGCCTCGGCCAGCTCCGATGTGACGCCGCGTGCATGGTGGTGGGCGCTCATCGCGTTCAGCAGCTCCATCAGCGCGGCGATGGCGGTGTTGAACTTG
>CAZWPV010000331.1:0-3909 GCA_964635485.1 uncultured Anaerolineales bacterium | reverse complement strand
AGCGAGACGTCGACGGCGGTGATATCCGTGAGGCCCAGCAGCGCGCGCAGGTAGACGACGACCACCGCCTCCAGGTAGGCCATCGCGATGGCGTAGGTAGAAACTCCCAGAAATCGTTTGGTTATGCTATGCTTCATCACCAACAAGCCTCCTATGCAGAACCGCTATTGGGTGCATATTTCGCCTTCAAGGCGACGTCGTCCAGCGCATCTTGCTGCGCATCGCCCTCCACAGCAGCGCGCAGCGGACGAGATCGCTTTGCTCGCACGATTCTCTGGACCACGTACGCTCCGATCCCAAGAGCCACGACACACGGCACAGAAAGACAGAACCCGCTGAGGACCATCATGTCCATCACGTCGACGCAAAAGGTGTCGCGGGAGAGCTGCAGGAAAACAAAGGGGCTCTCCGGATCTCCGATCAGCGGGCTCAGCCGCCACGTCATCTGCGACCCCACGAAGGCATACAGGATGATCCACACGCCCAGCAGCGCGCGCCAAAAGATCCCCGGTGCAAACTCCCTGCCCAGGCCCACGTGCGTCATACCCCGCCACAAAAAGTACAGGCCGATGCAGCCACTGATCGCCACGAACGCGACGGCGAGCAGTTGGAAAAAGGGATAGCTCTTCGAGGTCAGGACGAAGAAGAAAGTCACCGGCGCCAGCCCCAGGAGCAGAAAAGCCGTCACGCCGATCCCCACAAGCACCACCGCCGTGACCTGCAGCATCCTGAGCTGCGTACGCAAGAGCGCCAGTGAGAAAAAATAAAGCGCCGGCAGGCAAAAGGCCATCGTGGCCACAAATAGCAGGGGCATCTTGACTGCCGACGAAAGCGCCTGCCAAAAGCTGTGCCCCAGCCCGGTCGCGAACCCATAGATGACCAGAAAAAGCACCGAGGACACCGCCAGCGAGATGACCTTCGATCTGATCTCCTCGCCGCGCTGAACGGATTCGAAAAAGGCCTGGGGATCACGCAGAAAACGTGGGACGATGGTCAATATGTCGCGCATAGTTCATCTCCTTGTCGCAGACAAGATTTCTCGATATTCGAAGGGGCCCCCGCTTTACACTGCCGCCGTCCGGCTCCCTCCAACACCGCCTCCAGCAGCGGCAGGAAGCTGGCCACCCGCTTTGCCCGGATCACCCAATCCCACAGCGGCTCGAACTTTTTCCACCCGCCGGTGTAGGCCAGATGACGCAGCCGCCCTAGCACGCTCTCTTTCGTCCACGCCGCGCGAAAGACGGAATCCCAGCGATAGAACTCGCGGTAGGCACGCCAGTAGCCTGCCTCCAGCGCCTCCGCCGTCATCTTGGCCGGACGGAAGACAGCGTGAAGTGTGTCGTACAGATCCCAGTCGTGGGTAGTGATGCGCCCTGGCGCCATCATCCGATCGTACAGCGCTGTGCCGGGATACGGTGTGAGGATGTGAAACGTCGCCGTCTCGATCCCCTGCCCCACCGCCCACTCGACAGTGCGGTCAAAGACCGAGGGATGGGTACCATCCCCGTCGTCATCTTCATCCATCCCAAACACAAAGCTGCCGTTGACCATCACGCCCAGGTCGTGCAGGCGGCGAACGGCGGCGTCGTAATCGCGACGGAGATTGTGCACCTTGTGCTGCGCCGCCAGGTTGGCCGAATCGAGCGTCTCGAAGCCGACGAACAGGCTGCGCAGGCCGCAGGCCGCCGCTTTTTCCAGGAGCCAAGGACGCAACACCGCCTGCACGGTACCCGCGGCCTGCCACAGTCGCCCCATCCCTCGCATGCCGTCAAACAACGCCTCGGCGAAGCGCACGTCGCCAAATAGGTTATCGTCCAGGAAGAACAGGTGCCGTCCCGGCAGTCGCTCGATCTCGGCCAGCGCCGCGTCTACCGTCTGCGTGTAGAACGACCTGCCGCCCTGAAAGAAGGCATCCTTGTAGCAAAAGTCGCAGTGGTGCGGGCAGCCGCGCGAGACGACGATCGAGTTCGGCACCAGGTAGAGATGGCGCTTGATCAGGTCGCGGCGCGGGCGGGGCATCCCCTCCAGAGTGCGCACACAGGAACGATATACCCGACCGGGGTTTCCAGCGCGGAAATCAGATAGAAAAACCGGCCAGGTATCCTCGCCAGGACCGAGAAAGATCGTATCGGCGTGAAGGGCGGCCTCCTGCGGCAGCGCGGTCACGTGCAGCCCCCCCAGCGCCACGTGCGCGCCCTTCGCCCGGTAGTGGTCGGCCAGCTCGTAGGCCCGGCGGGCAGAGGTGATGTATACCTCGATCGCCACCAAATCAGGCTCGTCACCCAGATCGAGCGTCTCCACGTGCTCATCCTGGATCACGACCTCGTCGTCATCGTCAAGGTAGCCTGCCAGCGTCGCCAGCCCCAGCGGCGGAAAGAGCGAGTACTTGATCGGCCGCCAGTAGGGACTCTTGGCCTCGGTGAGAGCGGGAAGGATCATCTTGACTTTCATTTTCACATCCCTCAGCGATTTTCCTCTGTTGGCTTGCCCTGTAAGCGGCAAATCGTTAATCGCTGCCAAACCACGATGGCGATCAACGCCAGTGTAAACGCCGGCCAGATGACGACGAAAATCCAGACGTTGATCGCCTTATAAGTCATCCCAAATAGATCGGCCAGAAAGAGCAGCAACAAGACACACAGGTCAAATATCGTATCTACCATCTCGATATTCATTCTACAATAGATACCCCTCCCGCGTCCACGCCTCAGCGGCACGAATCAATGCACCCAAGCGCCCGCAGCTTGCACCCGGGTGCTTGACACATCCCGGCAAATCCGCTACAGTTGGTTGCACGGAGGCTGCAATGCTGAAAACCCTATTGGTCGAGGATAACGATGCGCTGAGACGCGCGATGAAGATGGGACTAGAGGCCACCGGCGAAGTGCAGGTGATTGGGGAAGCCGACAGCGGCGAGGACGCGGTGGAGTTGTGCGCCAAGACCTCCGAGGTTTCGGAAAACCTCGGAGGTCTACCCGACGCGATCCTGATGGACGTGCACCTGGCCGGGGAGATGAACGGCATCCAAGCCGCCGTCGCTATCCGTCGCGAGCTGCCCCGTCTGCCCGTCGTCTTTTACTCCATCCAGGACGACGACGCCTACTACCGCGACTTTTTGCGCTCCGGCATCCTGAGCCATTACGCCTACGTGCGCAAGTCCAATTACCTGCTCCCGGCCAGCATCCTGCCATTGCTGCGAGATGCCGCCGCCGGGCGCAGCTTTATCGACCCAGAGATCGAGGCGCGGGTACAGGAGGTGCGCCACAAGGACGAATACGATCCCCTGGAGTTACTTGAGCCCAACGAGCGGGAGGTGATCGCACTGGTGGCCCAAGGGCTGACCAACGAGCAGATCGCCGAGCGACTGGGCTTTCGCGACAAACGCGCCGTCAGCCGCACCAACGGCCAGATCTATGCCGCGTGGCGGCTCAACGAGACCCCCACCGACGAGAAAGTGGCCCGCACGCGCGCGTCCCTCATCTACCACCGTCGTCAGCTCGTGATGTGGGACGAGGATGGCACGCCGCGGGCGATGAATCCGCAGGGGGAGTGGATCTCGCTTTCAGAATTGGGCGCAGATTAGAAGCATGAAGGCAAAGAAACTGCTAATCGCCACACTTCGCTGGGTCGGGTGGATAGTGCTGGTTGTGCTGATTCTCTTCCTGGGTCTAATGACCTTCCTACTGATCCGGGAGTCCACCGCCCGTAACAAATACCGAACCGAGTATCCGCCACCAGGCCGGATGGTGAGCCTCGACACCCACGATATCCACTTGCATTGCGTGGGGACCGGGAACCCAACGGTAGTTTTTGAATCCGACCTCGATCAGTATGGATCTTTAAGCTGGGATTCTGTCCAGGGCGAAATAGGAGAGTTTACACGGGCTTGCAGCTATGACAGGGCCGGGA
>CAZWPV010000330.1:0-3925 GCA_964635485.1 uncultured Anaerolineales bacterium | reverse complement strand
CTCAGGGTCGGGTGACAACACCATCAAACTGTGGGGGTTGGGGTAAGGGATTGGTACAGAAAACCACTCGCGGCGTCAAGCAATTGAGCCACTAACCGGCATAAGTAAAAAAGGAGGTCACAATGGCTAAGGAAGAAACGAAGCTGGCGGCAAGCGTCAAAGAGATTCGTTTTCCGAACGGCAACCAGGCAAAGTTGATCGCGCCGCCAGCGGACGCAGCGCCTGAAGATACCCTCGAGACCCTGGAGATCGCGCAAGCAAAGGCCTTGATCGTCGTGGCCGGCGGTGCAGCCACCCTCGACGAGGCGATGGCAGCCGACGAGGTGCTCGCCTCCCGCCTGACCCAGCTGTTCAGCCGCGGCATCGCCCGCGCGGCCATCGACGTTGGCGCTACCATCATCGACGGAGGCACCCACTCGGGGGTGATGAAGCTGATGGGCCAGGGCATCGCCGACCGGGACCGAGCAGCGCCCCTGATAGGCGTCTCGCCCGCAGGCAAGGTCACCTACCCCGGCGGGCCAGAGGAGGGTAGCATCGAAAACAGCGCGCCCCTAGACCCCGACCACTCCCATTTCGTCCTGGCGCCAGCCGATGATTGGGGCGACGAGAGCGACCTATTATTCGATCTGGCCGAGGAGATAGGCCAGGAGATTCCCATCGTCACGGTGCTAGGCGGCAGCCACCCTGAGAGCATCGCGGAGGACGAAGTATTGCGCAGCGTGCGGCAGGGGTGGCCCGTCGTCGTCCTCCAGGGCAGCGGCTCGCTGCCGGACGGAATCGCCGCTTGGTGGCAGAAACGGAAAGAAGACAAGTCCGTCTTCATCCCCGATCCCGTGATGGCCGAGATCATCGCGGACGGCGATATCCACATGTTCCCAATAGATGCCCCTGCCGAACAGTTGCAACGCGAGATCGTGGCACTACTGGGCGTCAACACGCTAAAGCTGGCTTGGCAACGCTTCGCACTCTACGACTACAATGCTGGCCGTCAGCAGAAAAAATTCAAGAGCGTTCGCTGGTGGATACTGGCCCTGGGGATGTTCAGCACGTTCCTGGCGCTGATCCAAACGCAATTGAAGTTGCTAGACCCCCTCATCGGGGACTACCCCTGGCTGGATACAGCCCTTCACTACGCGATCATTATCCTGCCAATCGTCACATCCACCTTGATAGCCGGGACCAACCGCTTTAAGCCGGGTAGCAAGTGGGTCTTGCTGCGAGCCAGCGCCGAGGCACTTAAGCGCGAGAGCTTTCGCTACCGTGCCCGGGCCGGCATCTATAGCGACGAAAATACCAGGAGAACCTCCCGCGAGAGCAAGCTGGCCCGCGCGGTAAAATCCATCAGCAGCAACCTGATGCAGACCGAGGTCAACGTCTCAGCCCTGCGGCCCTACACAGGGCCTATTCCACCAAAGTATGCGGCAGCAGCGGGTGACGACGGGTTCAGCTTCCTCACCTCCAATCGCTACGTCGCCTTCCGCATAAGCGACCAACTCGACTACTTCCGGTCAACGACGAACAAAAAGGAAAAGCAACTGAAGCGATATCAATGGACGATCCTCATCGCCGGTGGCCTGGGCACCGTGTTGGCCGCGCTGGGATTGGAACTCTGGGTGGCAATGACGATCTCGCTGGCAGTAGCCCTCACCACGTACCTGGAGTACCAGCAGGTCGAGAACTCACTGACGCAGTACAACCAGGTGGCAACGGAGCTGGCAAACGCGCGCGACTGGTGGACGGCCCTGTCTAAAGAGGAACAAACAGAGCAAGACAAATACGACAAACTGGTCGAAGGCGCAGAAGGGGCACTCAAGAAAGAGCAAGCCGGTTGGATCCAGCAGATGCAGGATACACTGTCCGATATGTATGCCAAAGAGCAACAACAGCCACCCGGAACGGTGACAGAGGAAGACGAGTAACAGCGTCTGAAAGACAAAGCCAGACCACTCGCCGAAAGTGAGGGGCAAGGTGAACGGACACGTCTTTATCTCCTATAGCCACAAAGATCGAGCGTATGCCCACGAGCTGGCGGACGATCTGCGCCGACACGGCTTTGACGTGTGGGCCGACGACCGCATCGACTACGGCGACAGCTGGTGGCGCAAGATCGTGCAGGCCATCCGCGATAGCGCGGCCTTCGTCGTGGTGATGACGCCTGCGGCGGAAGACTCGGAATGGGTACAGCGGGAGATTCTACTGGCCCTGCGCGAACGAAAGCCCATCTTTCCGCTTCTGTTGCGCGGCCCGGAGCTTTCCTTGCTGGTCACGATGCAGTACGTCGACGTGACCGGCGACCGGATGCCGCCGGAGAGCTTTTACGACCGGCTCCACGAAGTGGTGTTTCACCCCCCTCCCGTCGCCGACGCTGCGGGGCCGGAGATGATCCTCATCCCCGCCGGCAGGTTTCTGATGGGCAGCAGAGATAGGCAAAAATACGCCCAAGACAACGAAAAGCCCCAGCACGCCCTCAAACTGCCTCGATACTACATCGCCAAGACGTCGGTGACGAATGCCCAGTATGCGGTGTTCGTCCAAGAGACCGCCGGGCGCCGGCCGACGCACTGGGGAAGCGAGTACGGGCACCCGCCCATCGGAAAAGAGACCCATCCCGTGGTCTACGTCTCGTGGGACGAGGCCATGAATTACTGCGACTGGCTGTCCGACGTCACCGGAAAGCCGTACCGCCTGCCCACAGAGGCCGAGTGGGAAAAGGCAGCGCGCGGGGGCGATGGGCTCATTTTCCCCTGGGGCAACCGGTGGAACAGTCGGTGGTGCAACAGCGCCGTCGCTGATTGGGGCGATACCAGACCGGTAGGGTCATCCCGCAAGGGAGCCAGCCCCTACGGCATGCTCGATATGGCCGGCAACGTGTGGGAATGGACACTGAGCCTGTGGGGAACAGACCCGATAGAACCCGATTTCAGCTATCCCTACAACCCCAACGACGGCCGGGAAAACCAGAACGCAGGCGGCGGAATGCTTCGGGTATTGCGCGGCGGCTCTTTTACCGACGTCGCGGGCGACGTGCGCTGCGCCGTCCGGCACGGGCACCTCCCTTACTGTCGCTTCCAAAACGTCGGCTTTCGCGTGGCGGCGAGCAGGCTCTGACCGTCAACCAAGAGCCCCGCCGAAAACGGCGGGGCCTAGACGGAATCCGATTCCACCCCGAACTCACCCTTCCTCCTCCCCACCCTCGGCCACCTCTATGTAGTCCAAGGCGAAAGTGATGTCGATAGGGATTCGTGCTGCGATATGTCCGCAATTCGGACAGACAGCCTCCTCCTCGTCGCTCTCAAAGCGCAGCGCACAGCAGTTCCAGCAGATGAACCGGTTAGGCCCCGCACGGGTGATAATCTGCGCATCCTCTGCCGGCGTGTTCACGCTCAGTTCTCGCAGCATCCTGCGCAAACTCGCTTCCGTCTCCCGCGATGAACCATACGTCACAAAGTGTAATGCAGTAATCCTGCCGGCGCCGTGCGAGCGAGCCTCGGCCAAGGCCTGATCGAGCAGCGCTCGCGCCCTTTCACGCTCGGAAATCATAAGCCCCCCATGCCAATCGTACCATCGATCACCTGCCCTTCATCTGTGGGCCGGTGTTTTGTGTCAAAGCTCCCGGCAGCTCAATCTTACCCCCTTCTCCAGTTTTTGACCAGCTTCTCCCAGGCCGGAGGAAACCCCATAGACCTCCCCCACAAACAACGGCAGCTACACTTCTATCTCAACCCGCCCGTGCACACGTCCGCGGATACAAGTCCGCGTTGTCCCCCGCCCATGTGGCCGAAGCCCACAAAAAAAGCCCCATCGGGTTTGGGGGAACCCGGTGAGGCGAGATTTGAAAGCCGCTGGCGTCAACCACGTGTGGCCACCCAGGTGACTTCCTCTCCCCGCTAAAGCGGGGAGCATCCCGCGACCCCAGCCCGTTCGG
>CAZWPV010000329.1:0-3925 GCA_964635485.1 uncultured Anaerolineales bacterium | reverse complement strand
CCGCCTGGCGGGCGTGGAGCTCGTTCTCCATCTTCATCGCCTCCAGCACGCACACAGGCTGGGCCTCCTCCACACAGTCGCCCACCGCGACCGTGACGCGGATGATCTTGCCCGGCATGATGGCCAGCACCGCGCCTGACCCGGCCTCGCTGGGCGCGGGAAAAGCCGCGGCAACCGGCGGCGGGGCCGCAGCCGCCAGCGCCAGCCCGAAGGCCTGTACGTCGTACGACTCTTCGTCCACGGTTGCCGTCTCGCCCTCAAGGGCGACGTCGTGGGCGATGCCGTCGACCAGCACCCTACCCTCCTCTGTGACCTCGACGGTGTAGGCGCGACCATCGACGGTGACTGTGTCGCCCTCAGTGACGACGGGAAACTCGGCGTCCCCCAGCTTGATCTTGAACTCGCGCTTCACCGCAACCCTCCCGCCCCGGCGATCAGGCCTGTCCACTGGCCTGATCCTGGCCGCCAGCCTGCTTTCCAAGTGGAGGCTGCCGGGCAGGTGGGGCCGTTCGCAGTAACAGCAGCTTGCTCCTCCAGCCGCTTGAGCATGACCCCGGCGATGGCAGCGACGACGCGCCCTTTGCCGTTAGAACCCCTAGCGCGACGCTCAAGAAACGGGCGCGCCACCTGCGGGAACAAAGCATAGGAGATCACGTCCTCCTCGCTCTGCGCCAGGTCGCCGATCTCCCGACGGGCCTTTTCCATCCCCGGCTCCAGCAGGTCGGCAGGACGACAGTCGATAGGCTCTTCGTCGCCGATGACGAGCCGTTTGATCTCGGGGTCGATGGGGGCCGGCGGGCGGCCATAGTAACCGCGCACGTACTGCCGCACCTCCTCCGGGATGACCTTGTACCGCTCGCCCAGGACGACGTTGAGCGTGGCCTGCGTGCCCACGATCTGGCTGGAGGGGGTGACCAGCGGCGGGTAGCCCAACTCCTCGCGTACGCGGGGCACCTCTTTCAATACGTCCTCGTACCTATCCTCGGCGTTCTGCCCGCGCAGTTGTGAGACCAGGTTTGAGAGCATCCCGCCGGGAATCTGAAATTGCAGCACCCGCACGTCCACGCCCTTTATCCCGCTTTCGAAGCGGGCGTACTTGCGGCGCACCTCGGTAAAGTGGCCGGCGATCCCGGCCAGTCGGGTCAGATCAAGCCCTGTATCCCGCTCCGTCCCTTGCAGCGTGGCCACGATGGACTCGGTGGGTGGGTGGGACGTGGTCATCGAGAGCGCCGAGATGGCCGTATCGACGATGTCCACCCCGGCCTCGGCGGCCTTGACCAGCGCGGGGGTCGCCATGCCGCTGGTCGAGTGGGAGTGCAGGTGGATAGGCAGGCCGATCTCTGCCTTGAGCCGGCCAACCAGCTCGTAGGCGATGTAGGGGGTGATGAGCCCGGCCATGTCCTTGATGCAGATGGTATCGGCGCCCATCTCTTCCAGCTTTTTCGCCAGATCGACGTAGTAGTCGACGCTGTACGGCGGGCCGATGGTGTACGACATCGAAGCCTGGACGTGCGCACCCTCCCGTTTGACGACTTCCATCGCCTTGCGCAGGTTGCGCACGTCGTTGAGCGCGTCGAAAATGCGAAAGACGTCGATGCCGTTGGCGTGGGCACGGACGATAAAGCGCTCCAGCACGTCGTCGGGGTAGTGCTTGTAGCCGACGACGTTCTGGCCGCGCAGGAGCATCATGAAGGGCGTGTTGGGCATCGCCGCCTTGAGCCGCCGGACGCGCTCCCAGGGATCCTCGTCCAGGAAACGCATGGCGGAATCAAAGGTCGCGCCGCCCCACATCTCCACCGCCCAGTAGCCGACCTTGTCGATCTCCTCGGCGATGGGCAGCATGTCGTCGGTGCGCATGCGCGTCGCCAGGAGAGATTGGTGACCGTCCCGCAACATCAGATCGCAGATTTTCAGAGGTTGAGTCATAGTGACCTCCTTCTATTCCCGTTGGCCCCGCAAACAGGCCCTATCTTTGAAAATTAAAGCCACCGCTCCCCCGTCGGAGCGCGAGCGGTGCTTCTGCCCGGCTTTCGCAACCAGGCTGTCGCCCTTTTTAAGAACGACGGTTTTCCCGCCGTCGAAATCCACCGCCAGCTCGCCTTCCAGCACGATATACAACTCATCCTTGAGATGTTGATGGAAAAGGTAGGAGCCGTCGATGCGGACGAGGAAAGCGACGTACTCGTCCACCTGCCCGACGAAAACGCGCTTGAAAGACTCTCCCAGATGTGATGCCAGTTCGTAGATGTTCTGCTTCTCTTCCATGGTGTCCTTTCAGCTGGTTGCTGGTATATTGGTAAATTGGAAATTGGTCATTGTTCATTCACAATGGGATGTTGCCGTGCTTCTTGGGTGGGTTGGTGTCCCGCTTGTTCTGCAGCATCCTTAGCGCCTCGATGATGCGCGGGCGGGTCTCGGCCGGTTCGATGACGTCATCGACGTACCCGCGCGCGGCAGCGACGTAGGGGTTGGCAAACTCCTCGCGGTATTCCTCCACCAACTCCCGGCGCTTTCCTTCGGGATCGTCGGCCCCGGCCACCTCCTTGCGGAAGACGACGTTGACCGCCCCCTCCGGCCCCATCACCGCGATCTCGGCGGTGGGCCAGGCGTAGTTGACGTCGCCGCGCAGGTGCTTGGAGCTCATGACGATGTACGCCCCGCCGTAGGCCTTGCGGGTGATGACGGTGACCTTGGGCACCGTCGCCTCGGCAAAGGCCCAAATCAGCTTGGCCCCGTTGCGGATGATGCCGCCGTGCTCCTGGTTCACTCCCGGCATGTAACCCGGCACGTCAGTAAAAGTGACCAGGGGGATATTGAAGGCGTCGCAGAAGCGCACAAAACGCGCGGCCTTGTTGGAGGCGTCGATATCCAGCGCGCCCGCCATCACCATCGGCTGATTGGCCACGACGCCGACGGAAAATCCACCAAAGCGGGCGAATCCCACGACGATGTTCTGCGCCCAGTGCTCGTGTACCTCGAAAAAGTGGCCGTCGTCCACCACTCGCCTGATGATGTCCTTCATATCGTAAGGCTTGTTGGGGTTATCGGGGACGATGGCCTGCAGTTCCTCGTCCAACCGATCCCCGGGGTCGGCGGTGGGGAAAAAGGGCGGGTCTTCCAGGTTATTCTGCGGGACGTAGGTCAGGAGTTGGCGGATGAGACCCAAGCAGTGCTCCTCGTCCTGGGCGGCAAAGTGGGCCACGCCGCTCTTACTGTTGTGCGTCATCGCCCCGCCCAGTTCCTCGAAGGACACCTCCTCGCGGGTGACCGCCTTGACCACGTCCGGCCCGGTGATGAACATGTGGCTGGTATCCTTGACCATGAAGACGAAATCGGTGATAGCCGGAGAATAGACCGCCCCACCCGCGCAGGGACCCAAGATGACGGATATCTGCGGCACGACGCCGGAGGCCATCACGTTGCGCAAAAAGATGTAACCATAGCCCGCCAGCGAGGAGACCCCCTCCTGGATGCGCGCGCCGCCGGAATCGTCCAGGCCGATGACAGGCGCGCCGTTCTTCATCGCCAGATCCATCACCTTGCAGATCTTTTCGGCGTGCACCTCCGAGAGACTCCCACCGATGACGGTAAAGTCCTGGGCAAAGACATAGACCTGCCGACCACCGACCGTGCCCCATCCGGTGACGACGCTATCGCCCAGAAATTTCTTCTTATCCAGGCCAAAGCTCGTCGCGCGGTGAGTGACGAACGAGTCGATCTCACGGAAGGTGCCGGGATCGAGGAGCTTTTCCAGCCGCTCGCGGGCCGTCAGCTTGCCCTTGGCGTGCTGCTTGTCGATGCGTTCCTGCCCGCCCCCCATCTGGGCCTGCTCGCGCATCTGGTTCAGTTTTTCGATCTTGGAATCGACAGACATAGGTGGTAAGACCTCCATTTCTTGATTCAAGACGCTAATTATAACACCAAG
>CAZWPV010000328.1:0-3929 GCA_964635485.1 uncultured Anaerolineales bacterium | reverse complement strand
CCAGCTCGTTGCGCACCTTCTTGGAGAGGACTTCTGTCATATGCTCGGTGGTACGAGGATTGTAGAGCACGCGGGCCAAGTTGGGGCGCTGGGCCAGAGAGTCCCAGCAGGCCCAATAGTAGACGCCGGTGGACTCCATAGCGAGAAGGATGATGCGCAGACTGTGTTGAGAGCGGAGGTTTTCCAGCCAATCCCAGATCTGCTCAAAGCCCTGCGGGTCGTTGGCAGCACTCAGATGACCCAGTTCCTCGCCGGCAGTGTCGACGGCGAAGAAGGTGAGGATTTGATCAGCCACGTCGCAACCTACATACATCGTCAAACGGTCGAGATAGGACTGGAGCAGGTGCTCCGAGTCAATCCCCGGCACAGCCGGGGGCAGGTTGGCCTTCAGTTCAACACTGAGGGCCTGGCGAAGGGGAAGCAGTTCGCGATACATTTTGCACCTCCAAAAATGAGATATGAGTTGGGCCAGGAGTCAGAGGACAGTCTCCCTCCACGCTTTCGGCGACGCAGCCTAGTGGCAGATACGGTGCGGAAACAGCGTCCTTTATCCGTGTCCAGCCGAGAAGCGCGAGGCCTCAGTCTTTCGGACGGGGCTGATCCACAGGAGCGGTCTCGAGTCTACTCTGACTCCGGTGATGACCACGAGGCTATGGCCTCTTTGTGGTCGGTACCTGGCCCACTTCAAGTGTACCGCGAACTGCCCCTTCATGCATATTCAGTATACTAGGAGCAGCAGTATGATTGCCAGACGAACCGAGGAGATTGCGCCCTTCCTCGTGATGGACGTCCTTGAGAGGGCATGCACGATGGCAAATGAGGGGATCGACGTCATCCACCTGGAAGTTGGAGAGCCGGACTTTGACACGCCGCGGTGCGTCAAGGAGGCGATCTTCCAGGCCCTCGAAGACGGGTTCACCCACTACACGCACAGCCTGGGCTGCCTGGATCTGCGCGAGGCCATCTGCGAACACTACCACCGCATGTACGGCGTCACGGTCCATCCCGACCAGGTGATAGTTACCTCGGGCACCTCGCCCGCCATGCTGCTCATGTTCGCGGCGCTGCTCGAAAAAGGCGACGCGGTCATCATCTCCGATCCCGGCTACGCCTGTTACCCCAACTTTATCAAGTTCGTGGAGGGCGTCCCGGTGACGGTGCCGGTCTACGAGGAGGATGGTTTCCAGTACCGGCCGGAGGTCATCGCGGAGAAGATCACGGCGAGGACCAAGGCGATCTTTATCAACTCCCCCTCCAATCCCACCGGCAACCTGCTCTCCGTAGAGCGGATGCAGGCCATCGCCGGGTTCTCCCCGCTGGTCATCTCCGACGAGATCTATCACGGTCTGGTCTACGAGGGAAAGGAGCACTCCATCCTGGAATTCACGGAGGATGCCTTCGTCCTGAACGGCTTTTCGAAGCTGTATGCGATGACGGGGCTGCGCCTCGGCTACCTGATCGCGCCCAGGCCCTTTGTCCGCCCCATCCAAAAGATGCAGCAGAACTTTTTCATCTCCGCCAACTCGGCGGTGCAGCGGGCCGGGGTCACTGCCCTGAAAGAGGCGGGGGAGGATGTGGCGCGGATGAAGCGCATCTACAACGAGCGCAGGCAGTACATGGTCAAACGCGTCAAGGAGCTAGGCTTGGGCATCACGGTCGAGCCGACGGGAGCTTTTTACGTCTTTGCCAACGCCAGGCACATCTCGAAAGATTCGTACCAGCTCGCGTTCGACATCCTGGAAAAGGCCCACGTGGGCGTCACGCCGGGGGTCGACTTCGGGGAGAACGGCGAAGGGTACATCCGGTTCTCGTACGCCAACTCGATGGAGAACATCGCCGAGGGGCTGAACAGGCTGGAGAGGTATTTGCAGGAACGCGGGTGAGACTCCTACTCCCCACTCCCGCCCTCGGGTGTGCTGGTAGCCAGTGGCCTCCGCTCCAGCACGATGCGCCAGGAGCCCACTAATGGATCCTTGCCCTTTTCCTCCGGACACAACTCGAACCGCAGTCCAGAGGCCAAGGGCGCTCCCAACTCGCTGGTGCCGAGCGAATACTCGACCCCTTCCTCGGCATCAAAGTCCACGTATCCCAACCCTCTGTCGGGCTTGAGGCCGGTCACAGCCCGGTCGGCGCCACCGGCCCACATCAGCCAGACCTCTATACCAGGCAACCCCGCGCCGCTCGCATCCTGCACCACGACTTCGATGTGCAGCGCCTGACCCGGCTGGCATAGCTGTTCTTGCGCAGCCAACCGGAAGGGAGACAGGGGTTCAGGAGTGGGGGTGGGCGGGTACGGCGTGCGCGTCGGCTTGAGCGTGGGCGTAGCGGTCGGAATGACGGTAGGGGTAGCATCAACAGGTGTGGGCACGTACGTCGATTGCGGCGTGCCGGTCGGCGTCGAGGGCGCTGCCGGCGTGTCCAGATAAACGAGCATCGCCGGCGTCTGTACCCCCATGGCCTGCGCCAACACCGTCAGGCGGCGCATCGTGTCGGCGGAGCGCCCAGCGGCGGCGTACTCACCGATCAGTGCCTCCATCCCGTCAGCAATGTCCTTGCTCGAAAGCCCGCTCAACCGCCATTGGGCACGTTCCAAGTCGCCGTCCGCCAGGTATGAGAGAGCTGCCAGGCGCACCCACGCCTGGCGATAATCGGCGTCCATCATCGCCGGCCCCACGTCGACGAGCTCGACCGGGGCGATGGCCCAGGTGTAGATCAAGCCCCCCAGCAACCCAAGGGCCAGCCCAATGAAAAGAGACAGCCGCTGCACGAAAGACCTCACGGCCGGTCCTCCAGATACGGCACCAGCGGCGGCGTGATGGCATCCATCGCCCACGCCAGGCGGGCCAACCGGGAGATGTCCTCCTTGCTGGCCCCGGCCGCGACCAACCGCTCGCCCAATCGAACCACCGGGGTAGAAGGGTTCTCCGAATCGAGCAAAGCCAGCCGTTGATAGGCCAACGTCAGGTTGCCCTCCACCTCATAGGCGGTGGCTGCCATGATGATATAGTTTTCCTGATAATCCCAGCGTAGTGCGGCAGGAGAAGCGTCCGCAGGCTCATTAGGCCAGAGACCCCAACCGATGCCAAAGCCCAACGCCAGTCCCACTATCACGCCGACCAAGGCCTGGATAATCCATCCACGCATCTTACCATCCTCTTATAAAAACGCGGCGCTTGAGGGCACTCCAGCCCTGTGCACGCCGCAACAAACCTTCATCGACCCCAGGTGAGCCAGGTGCCGGAGGTGGGAATCGAACCCACATGGGCCAAGCCCACGCGATTTTGAGTCGCGCGCGTCTGCCTGTTCCGCCACTCCGGCAAGCGCGCTAAGTATAGCCGAAGTATCCTCAAGCGTCAAGTCAAAATTGATCACACGAAAACAGGGTGCCGAAATAGGTCACGCCAGAATCCCCGTAACTCATTGCTCTCTCGTGGGTTTTCCTATAGTGTGGATTCAAACTCCAATGTTGACACACCAGGAGGCATCTATGGCGTACAACTGCGTGGTGTTGGTCAAGCAGGTGCCCGACACCGCCAACATCACGGGCAAAGCGATGAAGGAGGACGGCACGGTCAACCGCGCCGCGCTGCCCGCCATCTTTAACCCCGAGGACCTGAACGCGCTGGAGATGGCGCTGCAGGTGAAGGAGCGATACGGCGGCAGTGTGACCGTGTTGACGATGGGGCCGCCCCGCGCCGCCGAGATATTGCGCGAGGCGCTCTATCGCGGTGCCGACCGGGTCATCTTGCTCACAGACCGCAGAACCGCCGGGTCAGACACGCTGGCCACTTCCTACGTCCTCAAGTGCGCTGTCCAGACAATCGGCGAGTACGATCTCGTCTTCTGCGGGCGGCAGGCCATCGACGGCGACACGGCCCAGGTCGGCCCGCAGGTGGCCGAGAAGCTGGGGCTGCCGCAGATCACCTACG
>CAZWPV010000327.1:0-3942 GCA_964635485.1 uncultured Anaerolineales bacterium | reverse complement strand
CAGCCTCCTTGAACACGTCGTACTCCGCCTCCAACTGCTGGCGGAACTGCTTGGTATACAGCCGATAGTAGTGGCCCTTCTGCCGCAAGAGCTCGGCGTGCGAGCCCATCTCCTGGATGTGCCCGTCCTCGATGACGAGGATACGGTCGGCACGCTTGATGGTGCTCAGCCGGTGGGCGATGACGAAACTGGTGCGGTCCTGCATCAGCGTCTCCATCCCCTTCTGGATCAGCGCCTCGGTCAGCGTATCGACCGAGCTGGTCGCCTCGTCCATGATAAATATCTCGGGCTGCGCCAAGACCGCGCGCGCCAGGCTGACGAGCTGCTTCTGTCCCACCGAGAGCAGCACGCCGCCCTCGCCCACCTCCTCGTCGTACCCCTTCTCCAGGGTGACGATAAAGTCGTGCGCCCCGGCCAGCTCCGCCGCGGCCGCCACCTCGTCGTCGGTGGCATCGAGCCGCCCGTAGCGGATGTTCTCGCGGATGGAGCCGGAGAACAGGTGCGGCGTCTGCAGCACCACCCCGACGCGCGACTGGATCGCGTGCAAGCTGAGCTCGGTGTAGTCGCGCTCGCCGATGCGGATCGTGCCCGCGTTTGGCTCGTAGAAACGGCACGCCAGGTTGACGATGGTCGACTTGCCACCACCCGTCGGCCCCACCAGGGCGAGGGTCTCGCCACGCTCCACGCGCAGCGAGAAGTCCTTCAGCACCGGGTTATCCTCCTCGTACCAGAAATCGACGCCGTCGAAGGCAATGTCGCCACGGATGGTGTCAGGATCGACCGCACCCTCGCGATCCACCACCTCCGGCACCGCATCGATCAGCGAAAAGACGCGCTCGGCCGAGGCGATGGTGTGCTGCATCTCGGCGTACACCCGGGCCAGGTCCTGGATCGGCCACAGCATGAACATAAGGTACGAGACGAACGCCTGGATGCCGCCCACCGTCAGCGCGCCAACTTGGGCCTGCAGGCCGCCATACCAGACGATGGCCCCCAGCGCGAACGCGCTGATGAGCTGCACCACCGGCAGGAACAGCGCCGAGAGCCAAGCCGCGCGGAAGGACGAGGCGTACATCTCGTCCGTCAGCTCACCGAACTCGCGCAGGTTCTCCTTCTCCCGGCACAGCGCCTTGACCACGCGTACGCCGGTGATGTTCTCGTTGTACGCCCCCGTGATCTTGGAGTTGACCTTGCGCGCATTGCGGAACTCGACGATGATCTTGCGCCTGAACAGCGCGGCCACGACCACCAGGATCGGGATAATCGTCAGCATGATCAGTCCCAGCCGCCAGTTGATGATCAACATGAAGTAGAGACCCGTGGCGATGTTCATAAACCCCCAGGTGAGATCCAGCAGCCCCCAGGTCACCAGTTGCGCGATGCGGTTAGAGTCCGACGTCACGCGCGAGATGATCCATCCCACCGGCGTGCGGTCAAAGTAGGAGAACGATAGCGTCTGCAGATGCTCGAACAGCTTTTTCCGCAGATCGTACCGCACCATCTCCCCCAGGATGCCGCACAGGTAGATGAAGGCAAACACGCCCACCGATTGGACGAGCATCAACCCACCGTACTGGGTCACCAGGCCGGTGAGCATCGCGCGATCGCCTGCCACGATGCCCTCATCCACGATCCGCTTGCCCAGGTAGGTAGAGTACGAGTCCATACCCGAGACAAAGGCAATGGCCAGCAGGAACCCCATCAGCCACGGCCAGTGCGGCAGCGCCTGCTTCAGAATGCGCCAAACGGTCTTGCCATTGAACTCGGTCGTAAATTCTTCTTCCTCAAATTCATACTGCGACATGAGCAACCTCCTCTTCATAGACCTCGGAGGTCTCAGGCGAACCGTGGGTCCGCACGATCTCGTAGGTCTGCTCCTCGCCTTCCACAACCTCCCGCTGCAACTCGTCCTCGATGCGCGCCTGCACGTCGTAGATGCGGCGGTAGATGCCCTCCCGTTCAGCCATCAACACCTCGTGCGTGCCGCGCTGCACGATCTTGCCATGATCCAACACCAGGATCAGGTCGGCATTCATCACGCTCTGGATGCGGTGGGCGATGATGAACGTGGTGCGGCCCTTCATCAGCCGCTGCAACGCCGCGCGAATCTCGCCCTCCGTCTCCGTGTCGACCGACGACGTGGCGTCGTCCAGGATCAGGATGCGCGGGTCCTTCAGCAGCGTGCGCGCGATCGCCACGCGCTGCTTTTGCCCGCCCGAAAGCGTGACGCCCTTCTCGCCAACCAGTGTGTCGTACCCCTTTGGGAACGAAAGGATCACGTCGTGAATCGCCGCCGCCCTGGCCGCCTCCTCGGCCTCCTCGCTAGAGACCTCCCGCCCCACCCCGTAGGTGATGTTCTCGCGGATGGTGCGGGAGAACAGGAACGGCTCCTGCTCCACGATGCCGATCTGGCGACGCAGGGTGCTGCGCGGATACTCTTTCAACTCCACGCCGTCCAGCGTCAGCCGTCCATCAGAGACCTCGTAGAAGCGCGGCAGCAGGTTGACCAAGCTGGTCTTGCCCGACCCGGTCGAACCCAGCAGCGCCACCGCCTGCCCTGGATCGACGGAGAAGCTGATGCCCTCCAACACCGCGCCTTCCTCGCCATCGTACCGGAAGGAGACGCCATCGAAGACGATCTCACCTCGCACGTCACCCTCGGGCAGATAGGTGCCCTCATCCACCGGCTCGCGATCCTGCTTCAGAATCTCGAGCACGCGTCCAAAGGAAACCAGCCCGGTAGAGGTCTGCACGATGATGCGGCCCAGGTTGCGCAGCGGCCAGATCACCCAGACGACCAGCCCGGCGTAGGCCAGGTAGGTGCCCAATGTGATCTCGCCGTTGATGGCCATCAGCGCGCCGATGAAGAAGCCCGTCAGCATCTGCGCGGCACACAGGATGTCGGTACTCGGCCAGAAGAAGGCGTGCATCATCACCAGCCCTCGGCCGGCCTTGAACTGCGCCATGTTGTTTTCCTCGAACTTGTTCATCTCGAACACTTGCCGGGCGAACGCCTTGACCACACGCACACCGGTCAGGTTTTCCTGCAGCGTGGTCGAAAGCTCGGCCTCTCGCTGTTGAAAGTGCTCCCAGGTCCGGGACATCTTTTTGAAGAAAAAGACAGATACGATCGTGATGGGCACCGCCACCACGACCGAGATCAACCCCAGCCGGACGTTCAGATTCAGCAGGGCCACAAAGTTGACCACGAACAGCAGCACGATGCGTCCCAGGCCGATGGCCTGCTCGGCGTAAAAGCGCCGTACGGCATCCAAGTCCGAGGTAACGCGCTGGATCAGGTCGCCGGTCTTGGCCCCGTCGTGATAAGTAAACGACAGCCGCTGGATGTGATCGTATAGGTAATCCCGCAACCGCCGCGCGATGTCCTCTGCCGTCTGAGAGGCCCACTTGCCGCTCAAGAAGCTAAACACTCCCTGGAGCAACGCCAGCCCCACGAACCCCGCCCCGATCAGCGGCAGGGTGTGCGCGAGTCCCTTTTGCGGCAGCACGTCATCCACAAAAGTGCGCAGCAGCAGATAGTTACCCGTCTGCAGCAGAGAGGCGAGCCCCACGCCGGCGACTGCGCCAACGTAAGCCAGTCGATAGCCCGATAGCATACGCCACAAGCCCACCAGGCGCCTGTCTGAAACGACTCGTTTGAAATCGAATTTGTTACCCGTTGTTTTCATTGCAAAACCTCCGTTTGGCACCTTCCAAGTTGACCATGTTGCATGGAACCATGACTGGCAACAAGCTAATGTGACAGAGAAGGTTGCAAGTCTGCAAGTTGCAAGTTTGCATCGTCATTGTTCATTGTCCCATCGTCAATTGTTTCATTGCTTCGTATCGCTTCGCCTCTTCCAGCGACTCGGTCAGGGCCAGGTAGGCCACCAGCTCACAGTCGCCATGCGGCGCAATCGTCAGCTCATCATCGAACCAAAA
>CAZWPV010000326.1:0-3957 GCA_964635485.1 uncultured Anaerolineales bacterium | reverse complement strand
ACACGAAAGGGGGAGCGCCATTCCCCTCCCCGCTAAAGCAGGGAGTCCCCTGGCGTGTCTATTATGGCACAGTCTGACAAGCCCATGCATGGCAAGGTCTGCATCGTAACGGGTGCCGCTTCGGGCATCGGCGCGATGACGGCTCAGGCGCTAGCGCAACAAGGCGCAGCGGTGATCCTCGTGGGCCGCGACTCAGAAAAGGGCGCAGTCACGGTCAACCGGATCAAGCGACAGACGGGCAACCCCGCAGTCGAATTCATGCGGGCAGACCTCTCGGCGCAGAAAGAGATTCGCCGACTGGCGCAGCAGTTCAGGAGCCACTATCAACACCTGGATGTGCTGGTGAACAACGCCGGAGCTATTTTTGCTCGGCGGCAGGAGACCGTTGACGGGATCGAGATGACGTTCGCCCTCAACTATTTGAGTTACTTTCTGTTGACGAATTTGCTGCTCGACACGATCGAAGCCAGTGTCCCCGCCCGTATCATCAATGTTGCATCCCGCTCGCACGCAAGAGCGCAGATCGATTTCGATGACCTGCAGAGCCGGTCGGGTTACCGCGGTCTACAAGCGTACGCGCACTCCAAGCTCGCCATCGTGCTGTTCACCTACGAGTTGGCGCGGCGGTTGGAGGGAACAGGCGTGACGGTGAACGCGCTACATCCAGGAGTGGTTGCGACTAACTTTGGGATGAACGAGAGTGGGATATTGGGCCTGGTCATGCGTTTGTTTCGTTTCGCTTTCATCAGCCCGGAACAGGGCGCACAGACCAGCATTTACCTGGCGACCTCACCAGAGGTAGAGGGTGTAACAGGGAAGTACTTTGTGAAGTGTGAAGCCGTTCCATCGTCCCCGGCTTCCTATGACGCAGCCACTGCCAGCCGATTGTGGCGGGTTAGCGCGGTTCACGCTGACCTTTAGGCGGCTAAAGACGACGAACCGAGAGAAGCTAGCCTGCTCTTGAGAGGCTGAGGAAGATATGCCAAGTCGAGGTAAGTCTGGTTTAGCAACATCCGCTAGTCGACGGCAGTACATTGTTACCAATAATTGAGCAGTGTGAGCTACCAACATCAGTTGCAGTGGGCGCGGCCTCGCTGCTGCCGGTGGAGGGGCCATGCGCGCAAGGCTGAGATCGAAGACATGTAGCAAGGGCGAGGGAGCCACCCCACACCACGCGATTAGAGCCGAAGCGGCTTCGCCGCGTCCCTGCGGGTGCGTCTTGCTTTGAATCGGGAATAGTCGAAGTGGTTGCCGCCGGAGTCGCAGCGCGGCTTGTGCGCGTGTCGGTAGATGGTCTGTCCTGAGTCGGAGGTGAAAATGGCTAACAGCCAGGGCGATGTCATCGAGGAGCTTTGTCGAACGTATGCTGATACGCCTGAAATCGGCTTCGTACTAGGAGCTGGCGTCACAAAAGACTCGGGGGTTCCCAATTGGAGGGGGCTTGCATTACAGTTCTTTGAGAAAGCACGAGAAAGAAAATGTTTGAGAAGAGCCTCGAGAATGGCCGTGGGTTTTCTGACTGATGAGCTACACCGGTGGCGAAGTGGTCAGGAGCCAAACGCCAAACTTGAACCGGAAAAAATCCTACAGTTTATTTGCGATCACATCGATTCCAAGGAAAAGATTCCCAAGCTTATCAAGGATGTTCTTTTCGGGAGTATTGTAAAGAGGTCTCACAAAATGGTAGCTGCCCGTACGTACCGTGAGAACAAAACACTTGATGCTATCATTACGTTCTGTGCGGCGGTTAAAGAGTCTCCTATAGCTTCTGCATCAGGAGGCCGATGGGAGACTAATCGCAAAGTCGGTGGTATCTTGACGACCAATTATGACAATTTGGTGGAAGGTTCCTTTAACAGCAAGTACGGGAAACACCTTTTACATCCCGTCGCTCGAGAGGGAGCGCGTGAGATGTTTCAAGATCGAAGGATTATACCTGTGTATCACATGCATGGTTATGTCAGCTACGTCGACGATCCGCGTAGTCCAGGTGGGGTCAAAGCATCTGAGCTTGTGTTGACCGAGAAAGATTACTATCAGACCTTTTACAATCTTTTGGGGTTTAGCAACGCGGTAGCAGGGAGCTTCTTTCGGCGGTTCCCCTCTATCTTTGTAGGTTGTTCTATGACCGACAGAAATGTCCGTAGAATCCTTTATCATCTTCAGAGGGAGAGGATTGCTTCATCAGAGGCCAAAAGGCATTTTGCAATCCTATCGTGCCATGCGCAAGAGAAAGACGATTTCGATGATGCAGTGTTGGAATCTTTCGGTGTCGCTTCAATCCGGGTCGAGGGAGGGGAAAAGATGGGCGCGCAGGTTGAGGCCATCTTGAAGCGTGTGTACTTGAGCGTCGAAGGGGTCAGTGAACAACACTGGCTCGAAGCTAAGAGGGGATCATGGAAGCGCAAATCGTGAGCACGCATTGCAGGAACTGTGGCGAGCAGCAACCCCACGAGATATACGTCGGATCGAGCGGCTACGTCCATTCCCTGTGCACCGTGTGCAGCAGGGACATCCACGGCGCTACCCCGGTCGACGAGATCGCGGGCGGCAAAATGCGCGTGTGTGCCAGGGAGAAGGCCGACCGTTATCACGTCAAATACATTAGCAAGACCGGCTACATCCACTGGCTCTGCTCCACTTGCGGGAACGACGTGCGCAGCGCGTCGCCAGTGCGCTAGCCGGAGGTGATTGATCTCTTCAAGAAGGAGGAACAGAAAATGGCGTTCACGTTACAAATCGGCGACAAGGCTCCTGATTTCGAGTTGCCCGCGACGGACGGCAACACCTATCGGATGAGCGACTTTGACGACGAGGTACTGGTGATCTTTTTCACCTGCAACCATTGCCCATATGTCCTTGGATCGGACGAGATGACCCGCCAGACGGCCGAGCAGTTCATTCCCCGGGGGGTCAGGTTCGTGGGCATCAACGCCAACAGCCCCAATACCTACCCCGAGGATGGCTTTGTGCACATGGTCGAGCGTATGAATGAGCGAAAATTCCCCTGGCTGTACCTGTACGACGCATCGCAGGAGGTGGCACTGGCCTATGGCGCGCTCAGGACGCCCCACTTTTACGTGTTCGATCGGGACCGCAAACTGGTCTACACCGGGCGGGGCGTCGATAGCCCGCGCGATACCTCCAAGATGACGGTCAACGATCTCGAGAACGCCTTGCGGGAGCATCTGGCAGGCCAGCCTGTGAGTGTGCCGATGACCAATCCCATCGGCTGTAACGTCAAATGGGAGGGCAAAGACGCGCACTGGATGCCGGCTGACGCGTGTGATCTTGTGTGACGGTATAGGAAACTCAAAGCTCGCTGCCACGGCTTGGTGTGGTGCTGTGTTGATCCTGACTCTTGTTTTGCTGGCGGCCTGTTCTAATCCATCTCTTGGAACAGATGCATCTACTCCAGAAGCAAAAGTCCAGGTTTCAGTGAACTACGTCTACTACCGAATAGAGGGATCCACCGTTGACGAATTGCGAGCTCAGATGGACGCACAAGGACGTACCGATGAGTTTGGACATCACTGGGATGCATATACCGACTGGTATGTGAGTTGGTCGTACCCTTACTCAATTGAAGACGAAAAGTGCGGTACTGGACCAGTCGAGGCCAGGGTAGCAATAACCTTCACATTCCCAGTATGGGACGGACCGGAAGGAACGCCACTACAGGTGGTGGAAAAGTGGAATGATTATCTAGTTTCCCTGGAAGTGCACGAGGATGGGCATAAGGAGATCGCAGTTGCTGCTGCCTATGAAGTTGTCGAAGCTTTGGAAGCTTTGCCAGTTTACTCATCGTGCAGCGAGTTGGAGCAGGCAGCGGACAGCGTGGCACAAATCGTACTTCAGCGGTACCGCCAGCAAGAATTGATTTACGACAAAACCACGAGCCATGGCGCGACGCAGGGGGTGAGTTCACCCAGCGCACCGCAAGGAGCTGAGTCATTG
>CAZWPV010000325.1:0-3961 GCA_964635485.1 uncultured Anaerolineales bacterium | reverse complement strand
CCGAAATGCGCGTTGTCGAGTCCATATAATTCAGGCGATGTAGGGAAGTCCAGTTTATCTGCGAAAACCTGCGTGAATCTGCGTCCAGAAAGGATTTGTCGGTCAATCAGATCTCCAATCTCTATTCTCTTCTCAGCGCCTCGATTGGGTCCAACTGCGCCGCCTGGGTGGCCGGGTAGTAGCCGAAAAAGATGCCCACTGCCGCCGCTGCACCGAAAGCCAACGGTATCGAGGCCGTCACGATCTCGGTGCGCATCGTGCCCAGCTCGTCGAAGGCGTAGGAGCCTCCGACGCCGACCAGCACGCCCACGATCCCGCCGATCAGGCTCAGCATCACTGCCTCCAGCAGGAACTGGAGCAGCACGTCGCGCGGGCGCGCCCCCATAGCCTGGCGCAATCCGATCTCCCGCGTCCGCTCGGTGACGCTGACCAGCATGATGTTCATGATGCCGATGCCGCCCACCACCAGCGAGATTCCCGCCACCCAGCCCAGCAGGTTGCGGAACGCCTCCGTCGTCGAGGCCTGGGCGTCGATGATGCTATCCTGCGTCGTCAATGCAAAGCCCGGCGATTCAGCCGTCGTGCCGTACAACTCCATGAGTTCCTTGCTTAACTGGGCCATCACGTCGTCCATGACATCTCTGCTCTCGGCAGAGACATAGACCATGTTCAGGGTGTCGCCGCCAAAACGGGCGTAGGTGAATTTCTTGAACACCACGGTGATGGGAATGTATACCCGCTCGTCGTAATCGGTGTTGCCGACCAGGCCTTTTTGCGCCATCACGCCGACGACGATGAACTTGGTTGAGTCGATCTTGATCGGCTGCCCGACAGCTTCACTTACACCACCGAAGAGCTCCTGGGCGATGTTGTATCCCAGTACGACCACTTTATTGGTCCGGTCGTTGTCATCGTCGGTGATGAAGCGCCCTTCCGCCAGCGCGTACTCGCGCACCTTGGTAAAACTGGGCGTCGTGCCGACGACGGAGATGGATTCCAGCGTCGTGTCGCCGCCTTTGATATCCTGCGTGGTCGATTGCTCCGCCGAGACGCCGTTGATGCCGGTCAGTTTCTGTTCGAGCGTGCCGAGATCGTTGTAGGTCAGGCTGGGCGGAGGTCCTGCCCCACGGCCAAACCCGCCTCTGCTGAACGATGGCATGATTACGATCAGGTTCGCGCCCAGAGCGTTGATCTGCTCAGCGATCTCGGCCTCGGCGCCGGCGCTGACGGCCAGCATCACGATCACCGCCGCCACGCCGATGATCACCCCCAGGGTGGTCAGGAACGAGCGCACCTTGTTGAGGGTCAGACCCTCCCACGCTACTTTTAGGGTTCGCCAGAAGCTCATTGCGCGCCTCCGTTGTATTCATTGTGCAGGTGAGCGATGCCGCTGGCGTGAGTCCTGTCGGATACGATCTCGCCATCGACCAGGTAGATCACGCGCTGGGCGTGCCCGGCGATATTTAGCTCGTGGGTGACCATGACGAGGGTTGCACCTTGGTTGTGTAGTTGGCGCAATAGGACCATGATCTCCTCACCAGACTTGGTGTCCAGGTTGCCCGTGGGCTCGTCGGCCAGGATGATAGAGGGGTTGTTGACCAGTGCCCGGGCGATGGCCACCCGCTGCTGCTGCCCGCCCGAAAGCTCGTTGGGCCGGTGGTGCGTCCGATCCCCCAGCCCGACCGATTCCAGCGCTTCGATGGCACGATCGTAACACTCTGCATCGGACAGGCGCTCGACGTCATTGTACAACAGAGGCAGCATCACGTTCTTAGCCGCGCTCAGTCTCGGCAGCAGGTTGTAGGATTGGAAGATGAAGCCGATCTTGCGGTTCCGCACACTGGCCAGGCGATCCTTGCTCAACCCGCTTACGTCCTCCCCGTCCAGCGCATAGGCGCCGTCGGTCGGATGATCCAGGCAGCCCAGGATATTCATCAGCGTCGATTTGCCCGAGCCGGATGGCCCCATGACGGCGACGAACTCGCCTCTATCTACGGTGGCGTTCACACCCTTCAGCGCGCGCACGGCGATGTCGCCGCTGCCATAGACCTTTGCTAAATCGGTGATTTCAATGAGAAGCTCTTTCATATTTCCCTCTCTGATTCCAGATCAAACGCGGGCAAAAGCCGGCGATCGTTTTCATCGAGGTCCCCCTGGAGGCATTCCGCCGCCAGATCCTCCGCCGCCTTCCAACATCCGCGTACCTGGCCCTCCAGGCAGCATCTGCTGCTCGTCCGTGGACACGCTCGTTTCCGCGCTCTCCGCGATTCCCGTGCTGACCGTCTCGCCGGCTTCTAGGCCGGAGAGGATCTCGGCGTTGACCAAGTCCTGGAGCCCTACCTCGACGGGGCGCATCTCCAGTTCGCCATCAGCCCCCATCACGAACACGGCGTACATGTCCTCTCCTAACTCGCGCAGCGCCTGCAGCGGGACGAGCAGTGTGTCCCTGGACTCGGCAGAGATGACATCGATCTCCGCATTCATGCCGCCCAAGAGATCGCCCGTATAGGACGTGGTATCTATGCTGGCAAAGGCCTGGACGGCCAGCGTGCGGCCCACTGTCACCAAGGTCGGATCGACCTGAACGACCTCCCCGGTGAACGTCTCGTCCGGCAGGGACTCGAAGATAATCTCCACCCGGTTGCCCACCACCACGCCGCTCATATCCGATTCCTCCACCCAGAACTGCAGGAGCGGTTTATCCAAGGCGGCCAAGGTGATGAAAGAGGACTTGCCGATATATTCGCCGGGAAGTGCTGTGACCTCCGTCACGGTGCCATCGAAGGGAGCGCGCAGGGCCGCCGCCTCCAGGTCGGCGCGGGCGTCATCTAGTGCTAGCTTCGCCTGCTCTAACTCCAGTTCGGCCTCTCTGGCCTCTTCCTCCGTGGCGCCACTTTTCAGGTCCTCCAGGCGCTCCATGGCCTGGTAGACGTTGTTCCGCGCCTGATCGAGATCGTTCGCGATCTCGAGGTGTTCCAGGTCTGCATTCTTCAGAGCCTCGTTCAATTGTGCTTCTGCCTCACGCCACTTGTTCACTGCTTCCTCGTACTCGCTCTGGCTGATTTCGCCGGCAGCTAGAGCCTCTTGAGCTGCCAGGACCTTTTCGGTGTACCACAGATAACGGAGGTAGACGGCGCGCACGGCGGAGTCAAGATCAGAGTTAAGCGCGCTGTTGTAGGTATACTGCGCGACCTGCAGCGCTGCCTGGGCGTTCTCGATAGCCGCCTCGGCGCTCGCCAGTTCGGCTTCGGTTGGTCCTGCGAGCGTGTTATCCAAGTCGATCTGCGCCAGGCGCACCCGGGTTTCCGCCTCGATGACGGCCAGTTCCAACTCGTCGGTTTCCATTGTGGCCAGTACGTCGCCTTCCTCCACCTGATCGCCGACGGCCACGTAGACCTCTTCCAGGTAACCACTCGCCTCAAAGCCAAGGGTGGCTTCTGATGTGGCAACCAGTGTGCCAGAGCCGCTGACAGAGATCACCACGTCGCCCTGGCTCACTTGGGCGGTCGTGATGGTTGGTTCAGGGGATTTTTGGCCAGGTTTGTAGACGAGCGCGTAGTAGGCGTATCCGCCACCGGCAGCAAGTGCCAACACGATCAAGATTATCCAGAAACCTTTTTTCCGGAACATGCTTCCTCCTCCTAGACCTCCGAGGTCTCCAAGACCTCGGAGGTCTTTACTCTCCCAAACTCACGATCTCTCCAAGTTCCAGACCGGAGAGGATTTCGGCGTTGGCAAAGTCTGTCAATCCCACTTCGACCGGGCGCATCTCAATCTCCCCGCTGGCGTCGATGACGAATACGGCTTGCTGGCCCGATGGTAGCTCCCGTAACGCCTGTGTGGGCACGAGCAGCGTGTCCCTGGATTCTGCGGCGATAACCTCGACGTCGGCCGTCATACCGGAGAAAAGGGTGTCTTAACCGATGTCTATGCTCGCCCAGGCCTGAACAGCGGAAGTGTT
>CAZWPV010000324.1:361-3970 GCA_964635485.1 uncultured Anaerolineales bacterium | reverse complement strand
GCACCGGAGTTGGTCGTGCCAAAGTCAAGACCGATGTGCATACGTCCACCTCAGACCTCCGAGTTTTTGGAAACCTCGGAGGTCTATTGCACCAGTACTACCGCAACCGCCGGATCGCGATCGAAGACGACCACCCGCGCGCCCTTGCTCGACCGCGTGTACAGTGGGATGTCGCTCACCGAGGCAAAGACCGCCTTGCCGGAGTAGGTCAGGTAGAGCAGCCTATCCTCCGGCGCGCAGCAAAAAGCTCCCAACACGTCAAAAGCCTGGATGAACGACTGGCCCTTGCCGCCAGGGCGCAGGCGCGGCTCGAACTGGGAGGCGCCGCGCCGCACGGCAAAGCCATCCGCTGTGACGACGAGCACCTGCGCGTCTTCATCTCGCAGCGGCAGCGCCGCGACGACCTCATCGTCATCGTTCAACTCCAGCCCAACCGACCCCGAGCTCTCAATGGATCGCTGCGGAAACCGAACCTCCCTTCCCCAGCGGGTGACCAACATCAGGTCGCCCTCGTCGCCATCGACGACGGTCATCGGCACATCCCTGCGGAACGGGCTCTCAATCAACGGCTCGCTCTTTTCCACCCGTCGGTCAAAGTCGATGCGCATCAACTGCCGCACAAAGCCCCGCCGGGTGACGACCGTCCAGAAACGCGGCTGATGCGCCACGGCCACGGCCCCGGTCAGCCACTCGTTCTCTCCCGACGCCGGGCCATCCAGGGCGGGCCAGTCGCTCCCCTCCAGCAGCGGCACGTCAGAGACCGGTACCTTGAGACCACGCCCCTGGCTGGTGAGCAGCAGCACTTCCTCGTGAAGGCGGGCGAGCAACACGCGCCGCAGCCCCAGCATCGCCCCCTTGCTCAACACCGCCTGCTCCTGGCGGGCCAGCTTGTGCATCTGGGCCAGCGGCACGTGCGCTGCCTGCAGCCCATCGGAAAGCAACACCGCACACGGCTCATCCGATACCTCGCCATTCACCAGGGACTGCAGCGTGACGACCTTATCGCGCAGAGCGCTCACCTCCTCGCTATCGGCGGAGGCGCCTGGCGCCCGGCGCTCCAGGCGGATGATCTCGTCGCGCAGACGCTCGTTCTCCTCATCCAACGCGATCAGCCGCTCCGAAAGAGCCTCGACAATCGAGGGAGCTGCCTGCGGGTGCTTTTGCGCCTCCGCAATCCACCACTTGACGTCGTCTTTACGGATCATGGGTCACCTTGGTCTCTGTACTATATACATGCCAAAATAGCCAAAAGCGTGACAAACCGATTATGGTACGGGCAGATGATTTTGTCAACGCGCCAAGGCGCGCGGTTGCGTTTTGGAGGTTTTGTTGTAGACTTTCTCCGCAATGAGCGTCACAGAGCTTGCTACCCGATTCCGCGATCCCGCAGCCGCCCGCGCCCTGGCCGAGGCGATTCGCGCCCGCTCCACCCGCCCCACCCGACTGATGGAGTTCTGTGGCGGGCACACCCACGCCATCCTGCGCTTTGGCATCCCGACGCTCTTGCCATCGACGATCGAACTACGCTCCGGCCCGGGCTGCCCGGTGTGTGTCACCTCGGCGGGCGACCTGGATCGCGCCATCGCGTTGGCGCAGATCCCGGACGTCATCCTGACCACCTTCGGCGACATGATCCGCGTGCCGGGTAGCCAGGGCGCGACGCATCGCGCCCCTACATCACTGGCCCAGGCAAAAGCGGCGAGCGCCGACGTGCGCGTGGTCTACTCGCCGTTGGACGCGCTGCGCATCGCGCACGAAAACCGGGAGCGCCCGGTGATCTTTCTGGGCGTGGGGTTCGAGACCACCGCGCCGATGGTCGCCTCGGCGGTGCTGGCGGCGGAGGCCGAGAAACTGGTGAACTTTTACGTGTTCAGCACCCACAAGCTGACCCCGCCCGCCACCCGCGCCATCCTCAACGCGGGTGAGGTGGCACTGGATGGCATCATCGGCCCCGGCCACGTCACCACCGTCATCGGCGCCGACGCATGGTGTTTCTTGCCCGACGATTACGGTATCCCCGTCGCCATCTCCGGCTTCGAGCCGCTCGACATGCTGCAGGCGGTGCTGGCGCTGGTGGAGATGGCTGAGGAGAACCGCGCCGACGTAGTCAACGCCTACGCGCGCAGCGTGCGGCTGGAGGGAAACCCCGCCGCGCAGCAGGCGATGGCGCGCGTGTTTGAGATCGCCGACGTCGAGTGGCGCGGCTTTGGCGCCGTGCCCGTCAGCGGCCTGCAAATCCGAGAAGAATACGCCCGCTTCGATGCCGCCCGCATCTTCCCGGTGAAAGTAGAACCCACCCGCGAGCCGCCCGGCTGCCGCTGCGGCGAGGTGCTGCGTGGGGTGCTGCTGCCGCCCGAGTGCGCGCTTTTCGGCAAGGCCTGCACGCCGCAAAACCCCGTCGGCCCCTGCATGGTCAGCGCCGAGGGGGCCTGCGCAGCGTACTATCAGTATGGTGGGCGGATCTCTTGACTGGCGTGGCCGCGCCACTATTGTTCCAACTGGCCCGATCCCGGCTGGGGCGGCGGCTGGTCCGCTGGGGGTTTACTCAGATGAGCTTTACAATTCCGGTCAAACGGCTGAGGGAGACAGAGACGCTAATGGCCTTCCACCATCCACAGCCAAGCCATCCACTGCACATCCTGCTGGTGCCTAAACGACCCTACGCCAGCCTGATGGAGCTATCGCCGGATGATGCCGGTTTCTTGAAAGACCTTTTTGCGACGGTGCAGGACCTGGTGCGCGAGTTCGACCTGACACGGGGCGGCTACCGCCTCGTCGCCAACGGCGGCACGTACCAGGACGTACCGCATTTGCACTTTCATCTGATCGCTGAGGAAATCGCATGAAAGAAAAGACCATTCGCCTGGCCCACGGTGCCGGCGGCCGCATGATGGCCGATCTGATCCGCAACACCTTCGCTCCCCCCCTGGATAACGAATACCTGCGCCAGATGGCCGACTCGGCAGTCGTCCAATCTACAATCTCCAATCTCCGATTAGCCATCTCCACTGACTCGTTCGTCGTCCGCCCTCTCTTTTTCCCCGGCGGCGACATCGGCTCGCTGGCGGTGCACGGCACCGTCAACGACGTGGCGATGAGCGGTGCGCGCCCGCTGTGGCTCACCGCCGGGTTTATCCTGGAGGAAGGGCTGGAGATGGACGTGCTGGAGCGCGTGGTGTGCTCGATGGCCGAGGCGGCCCGCCGGGCGGGCGTGCTGGTCGTGGCAGGCGATACGAAGGTGGTCGAGCGCGGCCACGGCGACGGTATCTACATCAACACCGCCGGCGTGGGCGTGGTGATGGAAGGCGTGGACGTCGGCCCCAACCGGGCACAGCCCGGCGACGTGGTGCTCCTCAGCGGCACCGTGGGCGACCACGGCATCGCCGTCCTCAGCCAGCGCGAGGGGTTGGCCTTTGAGACGGAGTTGGTCTCCGATAGCGCCCCGCTGAACGGGCTAGTCGAGACGTTGTTGGCGGCGGCCCCTCACACCCACTGCCTGCGTGATGCCACCCGCGGCGGGCTGGCAGCGGCGCTGAACGAGCTGGCCTGGACGTCGAACGTGGGCATCGAGATCAAGGAGGCGGCAGTCCCCGTGCGCCCGGCAGTGGC
>CAZWPV010000324.1:0-351 GCA_964635485.1 uncultured Anaerolineales bacterium | reverse complement strand
TGGGCTTCGACCCGCTGACGGTGGCCAACGAGGGCAAGCTGGTCGCCTTCGTCCCGCCGGAGGAGGCGGAGGCGGCGCTGGCGGCTTTGCGCGCCCATCCCCTGGGTCCGGATGCGACACGCATCGGCATCATCACCGAGGAGCATCCGGGAATGGTGCTGGCCCGCACCTCCATCGGCGGCAGGCGCGTGGTCGATATGCCGTTGGGCGAGCTGTTGCCGCGAATCTGCTGAAAAATAGACCACGATGGGCAAGATGTATCTTCTCAATAATCCGGGGGGCGGGGGGGGGGGTGGGGGGGGGGGGGGCCCCCCCCCCCCCCCCCCCCCCCCCCAAAAAGTATAATAAAAC
>CAZWPV010000323.1:0-3978 GCA_964635485.1 uncultured Anaerolineales bacterium | reverse complement strand
GCGCTGTCGCCGCGCTGATCGTCTGGTGGCTGATCGTCATGACCTTCACCTTCGGAGTCACGATAAAGGATGCTGTAGAGGCCGTCCAACGGCTGCGTGAAAAACGCCTGCCACGGCCCTCCAAACCCCTGACTACACCGGCACAAGAGCGCATCCTCGACCGCGCTCCGCGCACGCCCGCATCACTTGCAGCCCCGGTGCAGACCGCCGCCAAACCTCAGCCCGCCATCAACGCCGCCCCGCCTCCCTCGCCGCCGGCTCCCGCCCGGACACACCTCATCGGCAGCACCCAAACCTGGCAACTCCCCCTGTTGGACGAAATCCTGAAACCCGGCGATGGGCAGGACTTTAGCGATGAGATACTGCGCCAACAGGCGCGTGTCATCGAGGACACGTTGGAGAATCTGGGCGCACCGGTGCAGGTCAAGGAGACCAACCGGGGGCCTGTCGTGACCCAGTTCGCCGTCGAACCACTCACGGTGACCAACGCCAAGTGCCCCAACTGCAAAAAGAGGTTCGACTATCCGGGCGCAATTCCAGACGACAATAGGCCGATTACCTGTCCAAATTGCGATGTCCAGACCACGGCCGCTGAGATTGAGGTCGAGAGCAGGCGGGAGACCAAGGTCAAGGTCAGCCGCATCGAGGCGCTGGCCGGCGATCTGGCTCTGGCCCTGGAGGCCCGGACGATGCGTATTGAGGCGCCCATTCCCGGCAAAGGGCTGGTCGGCATAGAGATCCCCAATCTAGAGGTCTCGCTGGTCGCGCTGCGGGAGGTGATGGAGTCGGAGCAATTCGCGGAGCTGGAATCCTCGCTGAGGCTGTGCCTGGGACAGGATGTCTCCGGCAACGCGGTCGTCGCCGACCTGACCGCGATGCCGCACCTGCTCATCGCCGGGACGACCGGCTCGGGCAAGTCGGTCTGCGTCAATGCCATCATCGCCGCACTGCTCCTGCAAAACAGCCCAGATCAACTCGAGTTCCTGATGGTCGATCCCAAGCGGGTGGAACTGATCGGGTACAACGGTATCCCCCACCTGCGGCAGGCCAAGGTCGTGGTGGAGATGGAGCGGGTGACCGCCGTGCTCCAATGGGTGCTGCGCGAGATGGACGGCAGGTATCGTCGCCTCTCGAAGGTACGCGCCATCCACATCCGCGATTACAACGAGCGCGTCGCGCCGGAAAGGGAAGAACCGCCCCTGCCCTACATCGTGGTCGTCATCGACGAGCTGGCGGACCTGATGATGCTGGCTCCCCAGGAGACGGAAAGGTCGCTCTGCCGCATCGCACAGATGGCGCGGGCGACCGGCATTCACTTGATCATCGCCACCCAGCGCCCCAGCGTGGACGTGGTCACCGGCCTGATCAAGGCCAACTTCCCGGCGCGCATCGCCTTCAACGTGGCCTCGACCGTCGACTCGCGCGTCATCCTCGACATGCCCGGTGCTGAGCAACTATTGGGCCGGGGCGACATGCTGTTCCTGCCGCCCGACGCCCCTACCCCCATCCGCTTGCAGGGCGCTTTCGTCTCGGATGAGGAGTTGCGACAGTTGGTTCAATACTGGAAAGAGCAAGCCAGACCGGAGGCGATGCCAGGCGCAAAACCGGTGCAACAGCCGCTGTGGGAGGAGATGCAGCGAGAGGCGTTGAAGGCCAAGTTCGAGGACGATCTGATACCCGATGTGATCGACCTGGTGTTGCGGGAGAACCGGGCATCTATCTCGCTCATGCAACGCAAGTTGCGCATCGGTTATACGCGGGCCGCTCGGATCATGGACATCCTCGAGAAGCAAAAGATCGTAGGGCCTCAACCATCGGGAGGCCAAGCGCGCGAGGTCTTTCCCTCGGCTGCGCGAAAGCTGCTGGAGCCGCCGGAATAGGCGGGTCGGCTTTGCCGACCCGAAGCAGTTTTGGCCTGCAGCCAAAACTGCTTCCAACAAGCGGCATTTGGCCGTGAAACTTGACTCATTGTCCAAGTTCCGGGCCGTGTAGATGTCTAGAGGCGTTTCCCGTTGCGCTCGAAACGCCACGACCACCGCAATCCGAGAACGGATTTGAGAAGAAGCCCTGCCGTTTCGCGGCAGAGCTTTTTCATCTTCTCCCTATTGGTGAGAGCGGCTGCCCCAGCCTGCTGGGGCAGCTTGGCCGTTTGAGAAAACAAGTTTTCTCAAACAGCGGCTAGTATCACGCTTCACCACATAACTCTAGCAATCGCTCCCAGCGACGGTCGATCTCTCCCTGTAGCTTGTCGATCAAATGCCGGTTCTCCGGACGAAAGACGTGACGGAACCGCCCTTGCAACTTGAGCCACTCCTCGACAGGTCGCTTGTCCTTGGGCTTGTAGGTCAGCCGCCACTCGCCATTCTCTACCTCGTAGAGCGGCCAATAGCAGGTATCCACGGCTAACTGGGTTATCTCGATGGTCGTATCGGTCGGATGCCGCCAGCCACGGTTGCAGGAGGCCAGAACGTTCATAAAGGCCGGTCCGCCGCAATTCACTGCCTTGCGCGTCTTTTGCATCAGGTCGCGCCACTGGCTGGGCGCAGCCTGTGCCACGTAGGGGATGTTATGCGCGGCCATGATCGCCGTCAGGTCCTTGCGGAACTGTTGCTTGCCGGGGATCTTTTTGCCGGCGGGTGACGTGGTGGTGTGCGCGGCAAAGGGGGTGGCGCTGGAGCGCTGGATACCGGTGTTCATGTACGCCCCGTTGTCGTAGCAGACGTACAACATCTGGTGCCCGCGCTCGACCGCGCCGGAGAGGGCCTGCAGGCCGATGTCGTAGGTGCCGCCGTCGCCGCCGAAGGCGAGGAACTTGACATTTCTCTCCTCCATCTTGCCCTGGCGCACCAGGCTGCGATAGGCCGCCTCGATCCCGGCGATGGTCGATGCCGCGTTCTCGAACGCGTTGTGCATCCACGGCACGTTCCAGGCAGTGGAGGGGTACAGAGACGTCGCCACCTCCAGGCAGCCGGTGGCGTTGGCGATGACGACGGGGTCGTCGATCGCCGCCAGTATCTGCCGTACGACGATGGGAGCGCCACAACCCGCGCACAAGCGATGCCCCGGTGTCAGCCGATCTTTTGTCTTTGCCAGTTCTTTGGGTGTTAATTTCGTCGCCATCACACTACTCCCTCACACTCAGATACGTCACCATCTGCTCCACCTGTCCCGTCTCGGCCATCTTGAGCGCGTCGCGGTAGACGCCCTCGATCTCGTGTGGCAGGATGTCGCGCCCACCCAGACCGTAAACATAGTCGGCCACCGGCACCTGCACGTCGTTCAGCGCCAGCGCTGCCACCAGCTCCAGGAACAGCGGCCCGGCGTTCTGCATCGCGCCGAAGGAGATGGAGCGATCCATCACCGCCACCGCCTCGACGCCGCTCAGCACCTGGGCGATCTCCTGGGCCGGGAAAGGCCGGAAGACGCGCGGCTTGAGCAGCCCTACCTTCAGCCCCTCGCCCCGCAGTTGATCGACCACCACCTTGGTCGTGCCAGCGGTCGAGTTGGCGACCACGATGGCTACGTCGGCATCGTCCAGCTTGTAGGCCTCGAACAGGCCATAATCGCGGTTGAACTTTTTGTTGAATTCGGCTGCCACGTCCAGGATCACCTGCGTGGCGTTTTCCATCGCCTCGACCTGCTGGCGCTTGTGCTCGTAATAGTAGTCGTAAAAGTCGAGCGGGCCAAAGGTCTTGGGATTGTCGATGTCGAGCAGCGGCCACTGGGGCTTGTACTCGCCCACAAACGCCTGTACGTCGGCGTCATCGAAAATCTCCACCTTCTCCATCCCGTGGCTGGTGATGAAGCCATCCTGGCACACCGCCACCGGCAGCAGGACGTCGGGGTGCTCGGCAATGCGCATGGCCTGGATTAAGTTGTCGTACGCCTCCTGACCGCTCTCGGAGAAAAAGATAATCCAGCCTGCGTCGCGCATGCCCATCACGTCGGAGTGGTCGCAGTGGATGTTGATGGGCGCCG
>CAZWPV010000322.1:0-3982 GCA_964635485.1 uncultured Anaerolineales bacterium | reverse complement strand
GCGGGCCGAGTCGGTCTTGCCGTTCCACACGCTGGAAATCGTGGTCAACGGCCGGGTGGCCGCAGCTGAGACGTGCGAGCCGGGGGCGCGGCAGCTCACGGTGAAGGCCAATCTGCGCCTGGACGGCAGCGCGTGGCTGGCGGCCCGCTGCGTCGGCCGGCACACGCTGTGGCAAGGCCGCCCGACCCTGCTTGGGGCGCACACGTCGCCGGTTTACGTGGTCGCGGGCGATGAAGTGCAGTTCAGCCCGTCCGATGCCACCTTTATGATGACCTTGCTGGACGGCGGCATGACCTGGCTGGACACCCTCTCTATCCCCGCCGACCCGGAGCGGCAGGCCAGGATCAGGAGCGTTTTCCAGCGAGCCAAGGAAGCGCTGCACCAGAGGCTGCATGCGGCCGGCTACAGCCACGGTCACTGAGCGATGCGGTCATCCCAACACCGGCCGGTGAATCTCCGGATGAGTTACAGCTTCGGTGTGACGCCTGGTCGAAGTAGCGGGGGCTGGCGGCGAATGAGGCCTGGGGGAGGCGCGGCAGAGGGCGCTCTGTGCGGCATTCCCGTGCGACGACGCGCTCAATGACCAAAGGGCGCGATCACCACCCGCACCTTGTCGCCGAATTCGTCTAGCTGGTCCAGCGCGTCGTTGATCGCGCCGGCGTCGAGGTCCACCGTCTCGGTGATCACGTCCGATAGATCGAGCTGGCCCTGGCACACGAACTCGATCAGCAGCGGGAGTTCCTCCGCCAGATGGTCAGATACGCCGATGATCTCCGCCTCCCGGTTCAGCAGGTCCCGGTACGGCGCGATCTCGAAGGTCCGGTTGGTCAGGCCCGCGATGGCGACCCGCCCAAAGACGGCCAGCGACCGGAACGCCCGGTCCATCGTGAGGGGCAGGCCGATCAACTCCAGCGCCACGTCCACACCCCGGCCGGCCGTCAGCCGCCGGATCTCGTCCACCGGGTCGGCCTTCTTTGCATTCACCGGAACGGCCCCGAATCGCTCGGCCATCTCCAGCTTGACGGGGTTGACGTCGACTGCATACACACGCAGCGCGCCGTAGGCCTGGGCCAACTGAATCGCCGACATGCCCAAGCCGCCCACGCCAAAGACGGCCACCGTCTCGCCGGGCTGGAGACGGGCCTTGTTGATGGCGTGCAGCGAAGTCGAGGAGGAGCACATCATCACTGCCCCCTGCGCGAAAGGGATCTCGTCTGGCAGCACGAAAGCGCTACGGGCCGGGATGGCGATGTACTCGGCGTAGCCGCCGTCCCGGTATTTGCCGATCATCTTGCCTGAGGTGCAGAACTGCTCCCGGCCCTGGTTGCAGTATTCGCAATCCCCACAGGTGACCATGTAGTGCAGGCACACGTGGTCACCCACCTTGAGTTTGGCCACATCCGCCCCCGCCTGCTCGACGACGCCCGCGACCTCGTGGCCCAGCGTCATCGGCAGTGGATAGACCGGCGACACGCCTGCCCGATAGTGCGCGTCCGAGTGGCAGATGCCGGCCGCCTCGACGCGCACCAGCACGTCTCGCGGGCCGATCTGGGGCACGTCGATCTCTTGCATCTCCAGCGGGCATCCAGGTTCGATCAGCCTGACGGCTTTCATCTTCATCGCTCGTCCTCCACGCGCCGGATTTCAAAGACCACCGGGGTCCACGCGTCGGGGCAGGCGTGCGTCGCCACGGCCTGGTCTTCCAGCCAGGGAAACTCGGCCCCGTAGCGCATGGCGAACACCTTGGGCAAGAAGCTGTAGAGGGCGTGGATGCACACCTTGCCCTGCACGGTCTGCCCATCGAAGATCACCTCGTCGCCCACCCGGTGGTCCGCAGTGCAATGCCCCTCCTGCCGGATCACCCTGGCCACGATGGTGAACGGCCCTTCCTCGCTCTGCGGTTTCTTAGTCACGTTTGTCAAGTCTCCTCTCATATAGATGAGCAGCCATAAAACCAGGGCTCAGTATACCCGTGTTGGTGATGACAAGCAAATCGCACAGCCGGATTTATGGTCTGTGCTCTCGTTTCCTTCCCTGCCTCGGGCTTTGCTTGTATAATCGAGAACAGATGATTCAGGATGCTGCTCCTCCAACCTTCCCACGTGCGGAACCCGTCGACCGGCTAACCGTCGAAGACGAGCCGATCGACGTTCCGGACGTCGCTCCCGCCTTTGCCCCGGACGGCCTGGTCGCCCGAGCATTGGGTGAGCGATATCGCTATCGCCCGCAGCAGGTGGAGATGGTACAGCTCGTCCGGCAGGCGCTGGTCGAAGGGAAAACCGCCATCGTCGAAGCCGGCACGGGATGCGGCAAGTCCTTCGCCTACCTGATCCCGCTGATCGCGTCGGGGGCCCGCGCCTTCGTCTCCACGGCCAACAAGACCCTGCAGACACAGTTGTGGGAGAAGGACATTCCCACGTTGCAGCAGGTTTTCCCAAATCCCTTCACCGCCGCGCTGCTCAAGGGGCGTGGCAACTACGTCTGCCGCTTCAAGCTGCGGGAGGCGCGCCAGCAGCTCAAGCTGCCCGGCTTGGAGGATGACCTGGCTAACCTGGTCAAGCGGCTCGACGAAATCCCCACTGGCGACGTAGAGGATCTGCGGCTCCCCAAACGGCTGCGCGACGCCGTCACCGCCGGGGCGCACGACTGCCTGAGGAACGACTGCCCCGACTTTAGCTCCTGCTACTACGAGCAGGCCAAGCTGCGGGCGGAAGAGGCCGACATCGTCGTCGTCAACCACGCGCTTTTGGCCTACAACTTGGTCTCCCCCTTTCTCTCGCCCAGGCCGGTGGTCGTGGTGGACGAGGCGCACGAGCTAGAGCGGTACACCGTCCACGCCCTGCGCCTGGAGCTGGAGTACGCCACGGTGCCCCAGTTCATCAACGATAACATCGTCCTGCGCCACGCCTCCGACGATCTGCGCCAGGAGGCGATTCGCCTCAACCACAGCCTGTTCACGCAGCTGGCGGAAAAACCGTCGGAGCGGGAGCGGCGCTGGGCGGTGCAGGGCGAGCTGCAAGAGGGATTGGCACTGGCTGACCGCCTCAACAAGATCCAAGACGCCCTGCTGCGCGCCTATCCCCCGGTCGAGGTTTTGGACGGCGATGAGGACGAGGAAGGCAGCGCGGAGAACGCCCAACACCAGGCCAGGATCATGTGGGCCGTCGAGCTCACCAACGTAGCCCGCGATCTGGCCGAGGAAGCGCCGCCCGATCACGTGCGCTACTGTGAGGAGCAACCCGGAGAGACCGGCCCGGGTAGCATCATCCTCTATCGGGAGCCGATCCGGGTGGCTGGATTCCTGCAAGAGGCGCTGTTCGACCCGGTCAAGCGCGTGATCTGCACCGGCGCGACCCTGGCTGTGGCCAGCGGCTTTGGCTACTTTCACCAGCAGACGGGCGCGCCCGGTGCGCCGGACCAGGCCGTCGAGCGCGTGATCGGCAGTCCCTTCGACTATGCCAATCAAGCGCTGCTCTACACCCCCAACGGCTTGGTGCCGCAGTACGGCGCGGGCGAAGAGGAATACGTGCTCAACCTGGGCCGCGAGATATGGCGCCTGCTCAAGGCCAGCCGCGGGCGAGCCTTTATCCTGTGCACCAGCACCCGCCGTATGAACGAGCTGTATGATCTGATCGGCCCGCATCTGGAATACAACTGCTATTGCCAGGGGGATGGCCTCGCCCGCGCCGAGCTGCTCGACCTGTTCCAGAACGACGCCACGGGCGCGGTGCTCTTTGCCACCAAGAGCTTTTGGGAGGGCGTCGATATCCCCGGCCCGGCTCTTTCCCTCGTCATCATCGACAAGCTGCCCTTTTCTCCTCATCGCGACCCGGTGGTACAATATCGCCAGCAGGCGATCAGCAACCGGGGCGGCAGGCCGTTCGACGAGATGACGCTGCCGGAGGCGATCCTGGCGCTCAAGCAGGGCGTGGGTCGCCTGATCCGCACCGAGACCGACCGGGGCGTCATCGCCATCCTGGAT
>CAZWPV010000321.1:0-3999 GCA_964635485.1 uncultured Anaerolineales bacterium | reverse complement strand
TCCTCCGGCGCGCCCGACTGCACCTTCGTCGCCGACGCGCGGGCGATGCTGTTCAGGGCCGCGATGTCGGCGTCGCTGCCGTAGGCCACGGGGATCACCAGGATCGGGTTACGCCCCGTGCGCGCCTCCTCCAGGCGGTTGATCACGTCGTTCAGGCTGGCCTCGCTGACCGTGTCCTTGCCGTCGCTGAGCAGCACGATGGCCCTGATGCGGTCCTCGCCCTCCTCGATGGAACGCAGGTGATCGATGGCGTCGAGCAGGGTATCGTAAAGCGCCGTGTCGCCATCGGCCTCCAGGCCGCCGACGCTGCGCTTGATGTCGTCGTGGGTCGCCTCCCACGAGGCCAGCGGGTGCAGGACCTGCGGCTCCTGGTTGAACACCATCAGCCCGACCCGGTTCTGCGTGGGCATGCTATCCAGGAACTTGGACGCCGCCTCGCGCGCCTGCTCGATCTTGTCGCCCTCCATCGAGCCCGAGACGTCAATCACCAGCATCACGTCGCCCTGCTTCTTGACGTACTGCCAACTGGCCTGCACGGCGGCGATGACCTCCGGATCGGGCACGGTGAGGACGGCCGCCGGCTGGTCGGGATCGACCCCCAGGTCGGCCACGATGGGGTACCCCAGCGGCACGGCGGGGTTGACCGGACGGAAGCCGGATTCCAGGACGCGCTGCTGCACCGCCTCGCCGCGCACGTACTCGGTGAACACCTTGGCCGCCGCGCGCTGCTCCTCGGTCACCCAAGGCGCGTTGGGAATGCCGAAGGGATGCTCGTGCCAGAACGTGCCCTCCTTGGGATAGAGCGCCACCAGCTTTTCCGGCGGCTTGTACGAGGTCTTGCCCTGGTTGATATAGATCAGGTCGTTCTCCTCCAGGGCCACAAAGTCGAGATAGTCCGGCCCCTGGGCGATGTATTCTTTAAACTCGGTGGTGCGCGCCGAATAGTGCTTGATCAGGCTCTCGATCTGGCGCACGCCATCCTGCACCTCCTCGTTCCTGACCTGCTCCATCTCCAGGCGGCGGACCTCCTCGCCGGCGTTGTAGCGGGCGCTGGAGTAGAACTCGGCGATCAGCGTCGAAAGAGCGGTCGAGCTGACGTAGGGGTCGGTGTGGCCGTAGTAGACTGTCGTCCGCGAGCCGGGGATGCCGTAATCGGCCCAGCCGTTGGGCGAGTTCATCACCTCCAGCAGCTCCTCCCAGCCGACGGGCTGCCCGCCGTTCTTGGCCTGGATGGCCTGCAGGCGGCTCTCCCAGATCGCCATGACAACCGGGGCCAGGGCGGTCGGAGGGCTATCGGCCAAGTCGAACACCTGCTGCCCCGACTCATAGTTGACCAGCGCCAGCCAGTGGCTGACGGAGGGGCAAAAGATCGTCGGTTGCTCCACGTTGGAGTGGCCGGGCGCGATAAAGGCGTTGACGATCCCCTGGTGCACCGTGCCGGAGGAGCCGGAGCGCCCTTCGACCCAAATGGGCCGCTCGCCCTCTTCGAGTTGCTTGCCGGTGAGCGGGTTGATGCCGTTGGCGTAGCTGCGGTTGAAATTCTCGATCGCCTCCACCAGGTAGAGCTCGGCCTCGGGCGCATAGACGATGGTGATCTCGATCGCGTCGGCGGGCTTGGAGACCCCGCCACCCAGCGGCCCGCCGCCGGTATCGATGCAGGCGACGGCCACCATCATCGAAACCAGGATAACCAACAGACGCTTGGATTTGGATTTCATCTCAAACCTCCTATCCCGGACAGGCCGGGAGCAAATAGGTTTACAATACAACTACAACGAGAAATTCTTGCCTAGCATGCCAAGACTGAAAGGGATGGGCCTCATTGCCAGCAGGCTTGCAGCGCTCGCACGGCTTGATCATCGACGGTCACGATCTGCCCCGACGACTGAGCACCGGCACGTTCGAGACCATAGTTCACCAACTTGGATTGCGGACCAGCGCCGAGCAAAAAGGCGCTAAACTTTTCGGCGGCGATCCGCCGGGCGTCGGCCTCATCCTCCGATAACTCGTACCAGTTGCTGCGGACGAGGTACGGGTAGTTGAACGTCACATTGTAACGCGGCGGCTGGTAGATGAAGGTTTCCTGCGGCAATTGATGCCAGTCGCTGCCTAGGATCAACCCCACGTCGACCTCGGGCGGGCGGCTGCCCAACTGATCGCGCGGGTGGCGACTGCGGTTGGGCGCGGCCGCTAAAAGCTCGTCCAGCCACTGGCGGAAGGCCGTGTCGTTCAGCATGTCCGCCGTCAGGCTCGCCTGCTGGTGGTATTCCGCCGCCGCCGAGGCGCAGGCCGCCATGCCCTCGACGCTGCCCACGGGCGGCACGGCGATGCGGAACTGCATGTCACTCCGGGCGGCATCGGCGACCGACCGCCAGGTCAGGTTGCCGCCGAGGTCGCTGGAGGCCACCGCCACCCACGCCAGGGAGCCCTGGGCCACCGAGGGGCCGCTGGACTCGTAGGGCACGCCGCCAACGCCGGTGCGCACGAAATCAGCCTCGGCGATCCACACATCGGGCAGGTCGGTGACACTGGCATTCAAGCGACGCCCGGCCTCTGCGCCTCGCAGCGGGATGACGCTGACCTCAATGAGGCGGACTGTGCCAGTCCGTGAGTTCTGGCGGTTGAAATCAGCCGCCGCCTCCCGCACCCAACTCTCCAGCGCGGGCGGGGCGGCCACCGTGATCTTGGCCTCGATGCCCGCGCTCGTCGGCAGGTAGAACGCCGGCAGGAGCAGGTCGCGTAGCGGGGCATAGGCCACCGCCCGCACCGCCGGCCAGATCAACGCCGCCACCAGCACGCCGACGGTCAGCAGGATGTAGAGGACGAACAGAAATCGGTTGATACGTGGTGTGTTAGTCATCAGAAAAACTCACATAGCAGAGATCGGCATAGTAACTGCCATCACTGGCATCTCATCCCATGTGCGCCCTCGCAGTTTACGCCCGTTGCGTTTTTTGCGAACCCCACCCCACTGCTTAAAGAAAAACGGTACATCGAATTCAAGACACTGATCTCTGATAGCAGTTACCCATTCCTCTTCCATAGGCCTGGCACCAGGCCCTGACTCGCCACCGACGATCACCCAGTCTATCCCGTGAAGATCTAAATGAGGCAACGGCCCAAGCAAGGGTTCAAGAGAGAGAAACTTTACCTGAGCACCTGTCTTTTTTAGGTGGTCAATGCGAAAAGTATATTCACGGTTCTCAACACTCACACCCATCCACACATTTGCAGGCCAATCAATTTCTTGATTCAGTTCAAGGAGTCGTTCAGACCGTTTGGTAAGCACTTGAAATGTGTGCCGAGAGGCACGGCGCATCACGTCGAAAACCTTTTGGATGAAATCAAGTGGCACGGCCTGATGAAAAAGGTCGCTCATCGAGTTCACAAAAATCATTTGAGGCCTTTTCCATTGAAAGGGACGTTCCAGAATGTGCTCATGCATTGTTAACTCAAAGCCGTTGGTATAGTTAGGACTTCCCATTGCTTGAAGCCGATATGCCATACGCTCCGCATAACAGTTCTGGCAGCCTGGGCTGATTTTTGTACAGCCAGTCACGGGATTCCAGGTCGACTCTGTCCATTCTATACTTGAGTTGTTAGCCACAGTTCACATCCTCCTAATTACCTGAGTGCCACTCCACTAGAATTGTAGTACAAATGTTCTGGGATGTAAAGACTAGAAAAGTCGCCTCTGACCGTGTGCATCTCTGCTAACGATCTTTTCCCAAAACTTGAGACCGAGAGGATGCTTACTGGCGAATAACAGCCGATAGAGAGGGACATTTTTCTCGTTTCGCATTAGGGGTTCAGCCCCCACTTCGTCATCGCGATAAGTTTCCTTGTATCCCAGTTCCTTCAGTTTGCTCTTGTAATGATCCATAAGTTGGCGATGTAAAAAACCTTCTTCCTTTCGGCGATACTCTCCATAGATCCTCCGCCACTCCCTATCGCCGAAAAATGAATCCACAATGGTTCCCCCTTCTGATTCGTACGCTT
>CAZWPV010000320.1:0-4003 GCA_964635485.1 uncultured Anaerolineales bacterium | reverse complement strand
GCTTGCTCTTTGCTTGGGGTTCGGCGCTCTCAATCTCTGCGTGTGCGAGAATCGACGGGGAGAGCAAAAGAGAAGGTGCTCCCCTTGCCCTGCTCGCTCTCTGCCCAGATGTGTCCGCCGTGATGTTCGATGATCTCTTTGCTAATAGGCAGCCCCAGCCCGGTGCCTTTGATGGGACTGGTTGCTGTATCCTCCACCTGACGATACTTCTCAAAGATATAGGGCGCATCTTCTGGACGGAAGCCGATGCCAGTGTCGGTAACGCTCACCACGACCCATTCCCCCACCGTGAAGCCAAGGCCAACCAGGGCGTCTCGGATCGCTGTGGGTGATTTTTGTAGCGGGGGAGGAACTGGGCCCTTACATTGAAAGATTCTTCCCTCGACTTCGCTCGGGACAAGCCCCTCAGCCACGAGCATCCAGCCTCGTACCTCGACTTTGCCCCGCTCGGTGAACTTGATGGCGTTGGCGAGCAGGTTAGTCATCACTTGGATGATCCTGTCTCGGTCGGCCCAGACGGTGGGCAGGCCATCGGGGTACAGATGGACTTTGATGGGTAGGTTTTTCTCCTCGGCCAGGGCGGCGTTCGTGGTGACGGCCTGGTTGATTACTTCGACGAGGTCGGTCTGCTCCGGGCGCCATTCCATTCGACCGGCCTCCATCTTGGCGATGTCCAGCATGTCGTTGATCAGACGGGTGATGCGCAGGCTTTCCTGCTCGATGATGTCGAGATTGTCCTGGATGCGCTCGGTGGCCTGGCGTGATACCTCGTCGGCGTCCAGATGAGGGATGACCCGGCGGCGTAGTTCGCGCCGGATCAGGCTGGCGAACCCCAGGACGGAGGTCAGGGGGGTGCGCAATTCGTGAGACACGGCGGTGATAAAGTCGGTCTTTGCCCTATCCAGTTCGACCTCGCGGCTGATGTCCCGGAGCACGGTGATGACGCCGAGGGAGGGCTCTTGCCTCCCGTTTTCGGGCGATGGAAGGTGCAGCGCGGTGATCGACGCTTTCAGCACGCGCCCGGTATCGAGTTCCAGGTTTTCAGTGAAAACGCGGCCTGGCGATTTCAGTGCCTGGGTGGTTAGATTCTGCAGGGCGATGCTGGGAAAGCACTCGGTCAGTAATTGGTCGCGCAGCGAGCGGCTGGTTGGCAGGCCTGCAATCTCGTGGAAGGCGGGGTTGCTCAGGATGATACGACCGCTGGCATCGGTCGCCACCAGTCCATCGGCGACGTTGTTGAGAATGGCGTCCAGCTTGCTTGATTCGGCGGTCAACTCCTGGCTCTTGCGAAGCAGTGCGCGTTGTTGCTGCTGGATATCCTTTAGCAATCGCGCGTTGGCCACGGCTACGGCTGCCTGACTGGCTACTGTCCGACAGATGTCTCTTTCCTCGTCTGAAAGTGTGCGGGGTTGCTCCAGGGCGGCCAGGAGCAGCATGCCGATCATCTTGCCACGGGCGATGAGGGGCACCAGAAGCAGCGATTGAAATTCGATCGAGGGATGTTGTTCCTTGAGGCTCTCCAGAAGCTCGCGGTGCGCGGCGGATTCGATCTGGTAGACGTTGCCTCTCTCCAGCGCTTGCCGGGCAGCGGGCAGGTGGGGAAGCAGCAGCCGAAAGTCGGCGAGTTGACCTTCGGGATGTTCGGCGACGATCATAGCGTGCTGGCTGTCCCCTTCCAGGATGAGGGCATTGCCATAGTCCACGCCGACAAGCTCTACCAGGTGTTCGATGGCCAGGCTCAGAATCTCGTGGGCATCCAGCGACGTCGCCAAAGTCGTGGCGACGCGATTGATCAGCATCAGGTTGCGCGCCCAGCGCCCCAGCGCCACGGCGTGGGCCCGGCTCTTTTGCAGCAGGCGTGCCGACTCGATAGTCGCACCAGCCTGATTGGCCAGGGAGGTCACCAGTTGCATATCCTGTTTCTCGAAGGAGGCGGGCTGATCGCTTTCTGCTTGGAAGAAGCCGATCAGATTCCCCCTGACGAACATGGGGGCGACGATCACCGACCGGACGTCGGGGCTGCTCACGATGCTGAAATCGCGTTGGCTCAGGTTGGTGATCAGCAGCGCTTCCCTGGAGTGGATCACGTCCTCGATGCCTTCCTGTGCTTCAATCTCGAAGCGCCGCTCGGCGATCTCTGGGGGGACGCTGCGACCCGATGAGGCTATGTAGAACCCCTTACCTTCTTTGTCTGGTAGGAGAATGAGCGTGTTATAGTAGCCAAAGATGGTTGTGGCGCTCTTTGCCAGTTCGTCCAGCAGTTGGTCGAGATCAAAGGTGGCGCTGATGCGTGAGGAAATCGCCTGCAAGGCTAAGAGGCGCCGGTGTTCCTGTCGCAACGTCTCTTGCTGAGTGCGCACGCGTTCTTGGATGTCGTTAAAGGCCCGCACCAGGTCTCCCACCTCGTCCAGTGAGAGAACGGGGAGCTGCTCTCCCACTTCCCCTCGCCATGCGACCTCCAGCAGGCGGTTGGTCACTTGGTGCAGGTCTTCGGTGATGTCGGCGGTCACGGCAAAGGCGAAGGGGAGCGTGAGTGCTATGAACACCACGTCAAAGATCAGCAGGAGAAGGGCGGTGCGGCGGACCAGGGGATCGGCTTCGGCGTGGAATTCGTAAACCACTCCCAAGCGCCAGTCGCGCTCCGATCGATTCATGGGTAGTGGCTCAATCTGTTCACTCAAGTCCGGCGAGGATGGCAGCGGGGTGGGGGAGCGGGTGATATAGTTCCCCTGGCTGTCCTCGATGAAGGCCTGACCGTGATCCGGCAGCGAGGCTTCTTCCACGTAGCGGATCAGCGCTTTGTCATCCAGAAGCGGCGCGACGTCTTGAATCGTGCTCTCGGCCCACTGCCGGTGGCGCTGGAGTGCTGCATTCTGGACAGCCCGATACACCAAATTGAGCCCCAGGATGCTGGGCAGGTAACACGCGATGATGGTCAGGGCCAGGATAACGCTGAGCAGGCGGGTGCGGATGTTGAAACGGTGTCCCTCTTTGGCTGACAAGCGGGACATGGATGGAATCAGGCGGTTGGTCGTCGCGAGCACGGGCCGAAGCTGCCAGCGGGCGACGAGGGCCAGCAAGAGCCCTGTGCTGACGGCAGCGGCAATGACGAGGAGCGACTTGGAAAAATAGAGCGCCAGTTCGTAGCCCTGGATCAAGAGCAAGCCGATAATATCGGCGAGGAGCGTTGCCAGGAGAGTCGATCCTACCAGGGCGACGAACAGATAGACCGGTGTGTTGAAGGCGGCACGGCGGGCACGGCGGGCCAGCTCTATGGATGGCTCTTCGCCCTGCCTGATACCCCGACGCAGTCGGGCGATGGGGGCCATATACCAGTAGGTCAGCCCAGCCAGGATTGCCATCAGTGGGGGGGTAGACCAAAAGTAGCTCATGCGGGTCTGCTGGGCAGCTTGGGGCGCAAAGTCAATGGCGAGGGGGGAGATGATTAGCACGATTGACGCAAATATGACGATGCTCGCCAGTAAGGCCAGCAGGATGTGACGGCGAACTGGGGGAAATGGTTGTTCCATTGGAATCTATACGGTGACGCCTAGAACCTCGGCCACGCGCTTGATGAGGTAGGCAGTGTCGAAAGGTTTCAGGATGAACTCGTCAGCGCCCACTTCAAAACTGTGCTTTCGGTCGGCTGCTTGGCCCTTGGCGGTGAGGATGATGACGTAAGCCTTGGCGAGCTCAGGGTCGCTCTTGACACGCTGGCAGATTTCGTAGCCTGACAGATCCGGCATCATGATATCCAAAAGGATCAATTCAGGCTGCTCGATCTGGATCAGCCTCCACGCCTCTCGTCCTTCGCCTGTTTCCAACATTTTGACACCGTTGTTTTGCAAGTCCTCAAGCGCTTGTAACAGCAGCGTTCGGATGTTGGGCTCGTCGTCTACGATCAGGATTTTTGGCGGCATCGCTTTTGCTCCTTGGTCGGCGCGAGGGAACTGGGATAGAGTATACACTAGCCATGTGAAGCGAGCAAGTCCTGCTTTGCAGG
>CAZWPV010000319.1:0-4036 GCA_964635485.1 uncultured Anaerolineales bacterium | reverse complement strand
GGTGTCCACTCAACCAAGGACGCTTCCCGCGTCTCTGCGCCCTCACCCCGCACGAAAACCCTGGGACGCGCCAACGTGTTCTGGTACAGATAAACGCCATCCCATACCCCTAGCGGCGTCAACCCGTTCATCTCCATGGGATAAGCCGCCGCCACGTACCGTACGTTCAAGAGACCCAATCGCTCCAGGTCAGGCTCAACATCTCGCAGGGACAGCAGCACATCCTCCCCCTCGGCAACCTTGGGGAACGGCGGTACCGTCACGCTATAATCGGACGTATCTACCCCCGCCGCTGCGCGCATAAAGGCAGCATAGTCGGCCAATTGAAACGGATCCACCCCATCCACTGACTCGATACCATAAACAGCGCCAGTGTGATGCGGGATGCTATAGCTGGGCGAATAGACGCGAAAAGGCCACTCTTGTTGAGCCAGCCATGCCACAGCCGCTTGCCCCTCGGCCAGCACATCCTCGGCCGGGCGCACCTGATAGAGCGTGAAACCAACCACCCACAGGTCCAACAGCGCCAAGATGAGTATCAGGCGCACAAAGAGCCGTGCCTGCAGCCGCCCGCTCGCCCGCAGCGCGACGAACGCGCCCGCCAGCGGCCATAACCCCGCCGCGATCACGACGTTAGTGGGTAATCGCATCACCAGCCCACCGCCCACTCCAGCCAGAGCGCCCCCGACCAACCCAACCGCGGCCAGCTGGAGAAACCTGCTTCTCGCGCGAGACCGGGGCACTTCCAAGGCGGTCAATCCCCTTGCCGCTAGCATAGCAACCGCCAACGCCACCAGGAACCACACCCGTGCCGGGCCGCGTAGCCATCGCAACGGTGGCAAGAGACGGTAGACGATACCATAGAAAGACGTATGCGTGCCCAGCGAGTAGAGCGTCGCAAGCAGGGCCAACCCCAGCCACCACCACCGTTCTCTGCCCCGCCAACGCGCCACCCCAACCCACGCCAGCAGCAGTCCCATCACCCCCAGATAGGTCATCCACTCGTGGAACCCCCCATGATCGGCCACCGCCAATCCCAGCAGATAACGAGGCGGGAGGGAAAAAACGCCGCTATCCTCCAGGCTCAACCCCCCTCGATTCAACCGCCCTACCACCATAGCCAACGGCATCACCTGCACCGCTACCAAAGCTGCCAGAAGCAGCACAGCGCCAACCGCCGCCACAACACGCCGTTTGACATTGGATACTTGAGACGTGAGATTTGCTGCCCAGTATCCCACTGTCACCAGCCCGGCGTAAAAGCCCAGCCGTACATCGGCAAGGATGAGCATCCCCAGCGTGGCAGCCGCCGTCGCCACGTCGCCGGGGCAGCCTCGCCGCGCCAAACGCCGCACCGCCCACAGCACCCACGGCGTCCACGTCCAGGCATAGGTCAACCCCACGTGCCCTGAAGCCAGGTGAGCAACCACCTTCGGGGTGAACATCACCACAAAACCGGCCAGCAAACCACCGGCACGAGACGCACCAAGAGACCGCGCCAGCCGATATGCCCCCCATCCTGCCCAGGCGGTATGGAGAACAAAGAGCACATTGAAGGCAAAGGTCAGCGGGAGAACCAAAAGCAGCCAATTGGGTGGATACCAGAGGCCAGAAAGAGGATTGGCAGCGAAGGGCTGCCCGCCAAGAATCAATTGCTGCCACAGGGGCACCTGTCCCCAAGTAGCCAGCGCGTGACGGATAAAGAGAGCGTTGGGCCAGTGCGTGATGGTCAGGTCAGAGTAGTCGCTGCCAGGAGGGTAAAGAAAACCGTCCGGGGCAAGCCACAGTTGCCAGAAAAAGGTCGCGGCCAACACAAAAAACAACAGGTAAGGCTTCTGTCGTCCAAAAAACCTGGCTACATTGCTCACTATGGCTCCTGGAGGTAGACCAGCGTACCGGTCCCGTCGAAAATCCGCTCCATGCGCGCATCCACTAGTTCGCGGTAGTCATCAGCATAGTCTCGTTGCCAGTTCTCGCGATGAATGATCAGCCATACCCTCTCACGCGCGTCCAGCACGGCGGCCAACCCCTCTACCGAGTCCAGCACCGGCGTCCCCGTCCAGATGTCGCCGCGCCCGGCATCAACCTCGATGAATGGATACCCGTGTTCCCGGGCATAAAAGTCTACCCGCCCCAGCACAACCAGCGCGGCGTGGGGAGCAAAGATCGCGATCACGTCTTCCTCACGCTGGTGCCGGCGCACGTAATCCAGCGCTTCGTCCAACTGAAGAGGATCACAAGTTAACTTCTGATAAACGCCTCGCCACACCAAAGCCACCATCAGCGCCAGCACGACGACGGTAGATACTACCCTCACCACATGCCGGGTCCTTATGCGCCCTACCACATCCTCCACGAGATCACACGGCTCGTCCAACGCCTTAGCACCGAGCAGACAGAATAGGGGCAACAAAACCAAGGTGTAAGAATCGCCATACCACACCGAAAACACCGCCAGCCCCACCACACTCCCCAGCCAAATGATGAGCAAATAGACGGCGGGGGGATCACCCGGCCGGGCTGCCCTGCGCGCCATACGGAGCAACAGCGACGACACGCCAACCAGGATCATCGCCATCCAAACCAAGTTAGGGCCGAAAATAAAGCCGCCAAACCACGCGATCAACCGGCTTATGAGATAGCCCGGGTCGAGCAAAACACCAACGTCTGTCACAATGCAGCCGCCCGCTCGCCAAGGGCTCCCATTTGCCTGACGGACGAGCACGAAGGCACCAATCCCCACGACCGCCAAAATCAGCTCGGGCCACAGCCGTCGAACCCTTAATGGGAATCCCTCGCCACGCCTGCGAACCCACCAGCGCACTATGGAAAGGGCCACCACCATCGTCAAGGTGTAGGGCACTGCCAACAAGTGCGTCACTCCCGCCCCGGCTATCGCCGCTATTCCGACGCACCGACATAGGCGGCTGTCTCGCAGCACCGACCCCTCGTAGAGCAAAAGTGCCCCGGCGAAGAAGGTCAGTTGCAGCAGAGAGTACATGCGCGCACGACCATGCCACATGATCGCGTCTGTCGCCGACGCCAACAGAACCGCGGCAAAGAGCCCCGTTCGAGCCGAGAACCACCTGCGTCCAAAGACATAGACGACCGCCACGCTCAGCACGCCTATAAACACCGACGCCATCCGTGCAATCTCGACACTAAATCCCATCAACCCCAGGAACAACGCATCCACGTAGATAAACAGAATGCCATGGCTGTAGAAAAGGTCCGACGGCAAAACCGGCACACCGGTCTGCAATACCGCCCTGGCGGCCAACAGCGTGATGTACTCATCACTGTAGGGGCTGATGCCAAAGGCGTATTGCAAACGCAAGGCAAAGGCCGCCAATAGAACCAGGACCAGAATAACGCGAACCAGCCTCGAAGAAAGTGTTTTCCGCCCACTGCTTGAAAAATTGTCCATTGCACCATCACCGAGTATAATCTAAAACTCGTATTTAGACAAAGTGTGAGACCGCGAGCAACAGCCCGTGTCAATCAAGTTCCTTAACAATCGAGTTTCGCACCGATTTCAGGTCGGATTTGGCTTCTTCTTGCCCTTTTTGACCACTCGGTGGCGCTCAGGTCGAGTGCGAAGCCGCCCTCGAGGCCATCCCGGTGACTTTCCGCGCGTTTGCGGTGGTGCAGTCGGGGTGCCAATCTCTCGGAAAAGCCCCCCGAACCCCTGTAGAACGCGTTCAGGCGTCGGATGCTCTTGAGGAGGCTGCCAAGGCAACGGGTTATCCTTGACCAAATCACGGCCCAAGTAGAGCTGCCATTGTGCCAGACTGACCAGCATCGTCCAACGGTCGCAACACTCTGCGGTCTGGAAGCGAGGCAATGTCCAGTAGAGATACTGCTTGCGGAAACGAATGCTAGGCTCCACTGGCCACCGGTACTCGTACCAATGCCACAGCTCTTCCAGTCGCTGGTCTTCTGCCTTCTGGTGTGGCGGCGGCTGGTAGCCTAGCCAGAAGGGCGCTGACGGTTTCTCCCGCTCCAGGTGAGCTTCGACCAGGATGACGCTGAACGA
>CAZWPV010000318.1:0-4042 GCA_964635485.1 uncultured Anaerolineales bacterium | reverse complement strand
CTCGAATATAAAATCTGACTGTGCATCCGGGCTGGCTATTGTGCCAGTCGCAGGATGCGGTTCAGCTTGAGGGTTATCGTCCTGGCCAACGCCGGCCCTATGGCATCGCTGTTTTCCTGCGTCCAGAACAGGAGCTCCTCTGTCAGTTGGAGGGCCACTTCTCGATTCCCTTCTTTCCAGGCCGTACGAGCCGGGTCGAGCGTCTCTTTGAAATGAGTGCGTAGGCCTTCGTCCTTGATCTCGGCGGCCAGTCTTGCCAGATCGTCGAATTCCTGGAGGATGGCTTCGTCAGCCGGGTCCGGCTCCTTATCACCTGGCGGCGGTGGCGGCTCTTCTTCTACCTTGCGCAGCATTTCCTCGGCGCGTTTCCTGAGGAGAGGAGGGGTTACCTCTTGGCCGAGCACAAAGTGTAGCTCGTCGCTCGCGCCTCCCGGGTTGCCTTCCTGCATGAAGCAGTGGGCCATGCCGTAGTGAGCCCACACGTGATCAGGGGCGTCCTGCAAGGCTCTCTCCAACGTCGGTCGTACTTCGCCGCACGGGAGGCCCTGCTGCAATTTCAATATGCCGTCAAAAGCGAGGGTGATGGGTTGCTCGGGCATCTCTTGTAGCATCCATTCAACCTCTTTCCGAGCCTCCTCCGGCTTGCCCACCAGAAGGGCAATTCCCGCTGCACGAGTGTGCAGGTCTGGGTTGTCGGGATTGGCCTCGATGCCCCGCATCAGTACGTCGAGGGCCTTGTCCTCTCTGCCCATTTCCACCAGGAGCGAGCCGGCCTCTGCGTAGGCCGGGATCATGTACGGGTCGGCTTCGGTAGCCGCTTCATATAGCTCGAGCGCCCGCTCGAAATCGCCTTCCTCTTGGGCGGTCCGTGCTTGCCCCAGCAACTCCTCGGCGCTTTCACCCTCACGCGCTTGTCTGTTCCGCAGGATGCGCTGCCTGGCGAAAAGGAAACCAAAGATGAGCACTATCAGGCAGAGTGGAATCCCAACAGCCGCCACGATCCACGGCCAGCGGCGTTTTTTCTTCCCAAGCTTGGGCTTGGGCGAGGGCTTGGCCTCAGTGGGCTTTTCGACAGCTTCGACTGGGCGGGCGACGGTGGACGGCGGCGGTACCACGACCGTTTCCTTTGCCTTGGGGGCGACGAGGGGCTCCAGGGTTGCCTCGAGGGCTGTGATGAGTTCTTCGACCGACTGGAACCTGTCGTTGGGTTCCTTGGCCAGCGCTTTGAGCAGCACTCTCTCTATTGGCTCGGCTAGATCGGGGTTGAGCTCTCGCGGCATCGGCAGCGGGGTGAAGATGTGATCGTGGATGATGGCGTAGGGGGTGTCAGCGGTGAAAGGTGCCCGGCCCACCAGTAGCTCGTAGAGCACGACGCCCAGCGAGTAGACGTCGGTGCGGGCGTCGAGTTTCCGTATGCCCTTGGCCTGCTCGGGCGAGATGTACTGCGGCGTGCCCACCATCATATCCCGGGAGAGGGTGGATTCTCCGGCTTCGGCCATGCGCGCCAGTCCAAAGTCCGTCAGGTAGACGCCGCCATCGGAGGTGAGGAGGATGTTGGAGGGTTTGATGTCCCGGTGCAGGACGCCTTGCCCGTGGGCGTAGGTCAGCGCCTCGCCGACGGCCTGCACGATGCGCATGATTTCCTGTGGTTCCAAGGGGCCGCGCTCCGTGCGCGCCTTGAGCGTTTCCCCCTCGACGAAGCGCATCACCAGGTAAGGATGGCCGTTGTGCTCGGCAAAATCGTAGATGGGGATGATGTGCGGATGGTCGAGCTTGGCGACGATGCGGGCCTCTCGCTGAAAACGTGCCAGGAAGTTGGGGTCTTCCATGAAAGCCGGATGCATCACCTTGATGGCGACGTAGCGATCCAACGCTGGGTGGTAGGCCTTGTAAACTGTGGCCATGCCTCCCTGGCCCAGTTTTTCGACGATGCGGTACGTGCCTACGTTTTCACCATTGGCGAAGGTCATGGCTGTCCCCCTTCAATCATCTTCCCGAAAGCTAGAAGCAGGCCTCACACCCCCCATCTTCCCCTACTTATTGAGAAGATACTCGCATTTGTTCATTCGTCGAACTCTCGAGATCCCGGTTGCGGTGCAGCTTTCGGGAAGATCGGCTTGCGCTCTTTGCTTGACAGCATTATAGCGACTTTGGGTTAACAAGTCAAAAATGGTGCGTAAAGCCGAGATAAAAACCTGGGGGCCCTGTGGGAAGGTCCAGGGCCCCGGATAGACGCTTACTTATCTGCCAGAGCCGCTACTCCGGGCAGGGTCTTGCCCTCTAGGAACTCGAGGCTTGCCCCGCCGCCGGTGGAGACGTGGCTCATCTTGTCCGCCAGGCCCGACTCGCGCAGCGCCCTCACTGAGTCGCCGCCACCGACGATGACCATAGCGTCCAGCTTGGCAAGCAGTTCCGCCACGGCGAGGGTGCCTTTGGCAAAGCTGGGCATCTCGAACACGCCCATCGGCCCGTTCCAGACGACCGTCTTGGCTCCGCTCAGCGCCGACTCGAAGGTCTGAGCAGTCTTGGGGCCGATGTCGAGGATGCGCCAGCCGGGAGCGACCTCGTTGGGCGCTGCGACCTTGGTTTTGGCGTCGTTGTCGAAGGCATCGGCCACGACCGCGTCCACGGGGAGCACCAACTGGCTGCCGGCCTTCTCCAGGAGGGACTTGGCCATTGGGATGGCTTCCTCTTCTACTAGGCTGTCGCCCACCTCAAAGCCCATCGCCTTGAAGAAGGTGTTGGCCATGCCGCCGCCGATCAACAGCCGGTCGCACTTGGCCAGCAGGCTCTCGATGACGCCGATCTTGTCCGAGATCTTGGCCCCGCCCAGGATGGCGATGTAGGGATGTTCGGGGTCGCTGGTCACCTTGCCCAGGAACTCGAGCTCCTTCTCCATCAGTAAGCCGGCCACGGCTGGCAGATAATCGGTCACGCCCACGGTAGTAGCGTGCGCGCGGTGGGCCGCGCCGAAGGCGTCATTGACGAAAATGTCGGCCAGTCCCGCGACCTGCTTGGCAAAACCGGGATCGTTGGCCCTTTCCTCCGGGTTGAAGCGGGTGTTCTCCAGCAGGATGACATCGCCGGGCTGCATCGCCTCCGCGGCTGCCTCGACCGCAGGCCCCGTGCAGGCATCCATCTTTTGCACCGGGCGGCCCAGTAGCTCCGACAGGCGTGTGGCCACCGGGTCCATCTTGAGTTCCGGCACGAACTTGCCCTTGGGGCGGCCCAGGTGCGAGCACAGGATCAAGGCCGCGCCCTTTTCCAGCAGGTAGTTGATCGTGGGCAGAGCCGCTTGGATGCGGGTGTCGTCGGCTACCGCACCTTCCTTCAGGGGTACGTTGAAATCGACACGCACCAGCACGCGCTTTCCGCGCACGTTGACGTCGCGGATGGTTTTCTTGTTCATCTGGGGTCATCTCCTTGCAACAGGCAAGCGTGCAAGTAGATAGGTCGGTGTCCCTTGTCTACTTGCACACTTGCGTACTTGCAGCTTTTCTACAGCCCTTTGTCCGCCATCAACTTGATCAGATCGGCGCAGCGTACCGAGTAGGCCCACTCGTTGTCGTACCAGGCCAGGACCTTGAGCAGGTTGCCGCCCATGACTTTGGTGTTAGGCCCGTCCACGATGCTGGAGCGGGGGTCGCCCTTGTAGTCCATCGAGACCAGCGGTTCCTCGGAATAGCCCAGGATGCCCTGCATCGGGCCCTCGGCCGCGGCCTTGAAGGCGGCATTGACCGCTTCCTCGGTGGCCTCCTTCTCCAGCTCGGCCACAAAGTCGACGATGGAGACGGTGGGGGTGGGGACGCGTATGGCTATGCCGTCGAACTTGCCCTTCAGGTCGGGGATGACGAGCGCCACGGCCTTGGCCGCACCGGTGGTGGTGGGGATCATGTTGAGTGCCGCCGCTCGCGCCCGGCGCAGGTCCTTGTGTCCCAGGTCGAGGACGCGCTGGTCGCTGGTGTAGGAGTGGATGGTGGTCATTAACCCCTTGACGATGCCAAAGTTGTCGTTGACGACCTTGGCGGCCGGGGCCAGGCAG
>CAZWPV010000317.1:0-4050 GCA_964635485.1 uncultured Anaerolineales bacterium | reverse complement strand
GGCGGATCGGGTTTTCAGGACTGTCAAAGAGGAATTCTTCCCACAGGTCGCGGGGGCGGAATGGAACGACAGAGTCGAGGAGGCGTTGAGGGACGTCGGCCTGAACCCGGAACACGTCCTGGGCAAGTTCCCCCACCAGCTCAGCGGCGGGCAGCTCCAGCGGTTCCTCATAGCTCGCGCACTGCTGCTGGATATTCAGTTTCTCGTGGCGGACGAGATCATCAGCATGCTCGATGCATCCACGCGCATCGACGTTCTCAACCTGCTGGCGGACCTCAAATCCCGCGGCCTGTCGGTTCTCTTTATCACGCACGATCTCTCGCTGGGTTACTATATCAGCGAGCGGGCGGCGATTCTCTATCAGGGAAGCGTGGTGGAAATGGGTGCCACAGAGGGAATATATACCGACCCGCTGCATCCCTACACAAAGATGCTCATGGCGTCGGTCCCCCGTCTGGATAAGAAATGGGAAGAGGTAGAGATTGAGCTTAAGGGAAAACAGGCGGAGGTCACTGGCGGTTGCGTCTATTACGAAAGGTGCCCCCTTGCGAGTAAAGACGAGGCTTGTCTCAGAGACGTGCCCGCGCTGGTAGAGGTGGCCCCCGATCATTTTGTGGCGTGTAGCAAGTTGTAGGAGAGTAGCTCCAGGCGACACAGCGGGAGGATGGCGCACTGGTGCTGAGGAGGCAAAAGAGAAACTGTGCGATACGGCTACTTTGACGATATACGACGCGAGTATGTGATTACACGGCCTGATACGCCATTGCCCTGGATCAACTACCTGGGCAGCGAAGCGTATTTTGGAATCATCTCCAACACCGCTGGCGGGTACTCATTCTATCGTGACGCACGTTTGCGGCGTCTCACGCGCTATCGGTACAACAACGTCCCGTTGGACTATGGCGGGCGGTACATCTACCTGCGGGATAACGGCACGGGCACTTTCTGGTCTCCTTCCTGGCAGCCCACCCGGCGTGATTTGGAAGACTATAGCTGCCGTCATGGGGTGGGCTACACGCTCATCGGCTCGACTTACGACGGGATTGAAGCGCAGACCAGGTACTTTGTGCCCTTGGGCGAGAACCTGGAGATTTGGCATCTCACGCTGAGGAACCTGCGGGAGGGCGCGGTCGATCTCTCGGTGTTTTCCTGTGTCGAGTTTGCTTTTTGGGATGCGTGGGACGACGCGACCAATTACCAGCGCAACTGGAACGTCGGTGAAGTGGAGATCGAGGCAACCGGCGCTGGCGCCGGCGTCATCTACCACAAGACCGAGTACCGCGAGCGGCGGGACCACTTTGCCTTCTTTGCCTGCTCGGAGCCGCTGACCGGGTTTGATACGCAGCGCGACGTTTTCCTGGGGGCTTGTCGGGGATGGGAGGATCCAGCGGCGGTGGAACGGGGTCAGTCGTTCGACTCTGTGGCTTATGGATGGGCACCCATTGGCTCCCATCACGTGAAGCTGACGCTGGAGCCTGGCGAGACGCGGCAGGTGATTTTTCTGCTGGGTTACCAAGAGAATCCGAAGGGTCGCAAGTTCGATCCGCCCGAGTCGCAGCGGATCAACAAGAAGACGGTCTTGCCGATCATCGAAAAGTACTTGCAGCAGGCGGTCGCCGATGAGGCGTTTGAGGCGTTGCGTACCTATTGGGATGGCCTGCTGGGCATTTTCCAGGTGCAGACGCCGGACGAGCACACGAACCGGATGGTGAACATCTGGAACGCGTACCAGTGCATGGTGACGTTCAATCTGTCGCGCTCAGCCTCCTTCTTCGAGTCGGGGGTGGGGCGAGGCCTGGGCTTTCGTGATTCTAACCAGGACCTGTTGGGTTTTGTGCATCAGGTGCCGGAGCGGGCGCGGGAGCGCATCCTGGATTTGGCGGCGACGCAGTTTGAGACCGGGGGGGCGTATCATCAATATCAGCCCCTCACCAAGCGGGGCAACGACACCGTCGGTGGTGACTTTAACGACGACCCGCTGTGGTTGGTGTTGGCTGTGGCCGCTTACGTGAAAGAAACCGGAGACTGGCCCATCCTGGATGAGCCCGTAGTCTACGACAACCGGCCTGGCACAGAGCAGCCGCTGTACGAGCACTTGCAGCGCAGCATCCAGTACACACTGGATCGGCTGGGGCCGCACGGGTTGCCCCTCATTGGTCGGGCCGATTGGAACGACTGCCTGAATCTGAACATCTTCTCCGATGCGCCTGGTGTGTCGTTCCAGATTTCGCCGCTCAAGAAGGATGGCACTGTAGCCGAGTCGGTCTTTATCGCTGGCTTGTTCGTGTTGGCAGCGAAGGAACTGGCGGCCATCGCTCAAGAGCGCGGCTTGGCAGATGAGGCGCAGCGTTACCTGGGCGAGGCAGCCAGGATGGAGGCCGTCGTCGTCGAGCATGGCTGGGATGGGGAATGGTTTCTTCGCGCCTACGATGCCCTTGGCCGGAAGGTCGGGTCCCACGAGAGCGAGGAGGGACAAATCTTTGTCGAGCCGCAGGGGATGTGCATCATGGCGGGCATTGGACTTGAAGACGGCAAGGCGCAGGCGGCTTTGTCGGCGGTGAACGAGCGACTGGCGACACGGCACGGCATTGTCCTCCATCAGCCAGCTTATACGCGGTACTACCTGCATCTGGGCGAGATAGCCTCCTATCTCCCAGGGTACAAGGAGAACGCGGGCATCTTTTGCCACACCAACCCGTGGATCATGATCGCCGAGACGGCCCTGGGGAATGGCGACCGAGCCTACGATTATTACCTGTGCATCAACCCCTCGGCGCGGGAAAAGATCAGCGAGGTGCACCGCTGTGAGCCGTACGTCTATGCCCAGATGATCGCCGGGCGCGACGCACCCACCCACGGTGAGGCCAGAAACTCGTGGCTCACCGGCACGGCCGCGTGGAACTATGTGGCCATCACCCAGTGGATCCTGGGCATCCAGCCAACCTACGATGGGCTGCGGATCGCGCCCGTCATCCCCAGGGATTGGCCGGGCTACGAGGCCACGCGCGTCTTTCGAGGCGTGACGTACCACATCTCTGTGAAACGCGCTGGCAAAGGGAGCGCGGTCTCGCTCGTGGTCGATGGCGAGCAGCTCGCCGGCGATGTCGTTCCGCTGCCACCAGAAGGCCAGGCCGAGGTTGAGGTAGAGGTGACCTTGGCTTAGGATGTAGGTGGCCGTGCGGGCTGGCTTTGCTAGTACTTTTTCACAATCGCCCGGTACGCCGCTGGCTGGCGGCACTGGAGAATCTGCGTCTCCTCGCGGTACTGGCGTATCTCGTCCAGGTCGATGCGGGCCACGGCGTATCCCTCGGGTGGAGTGGAGGGCTTGGGCTTGCCTGGCGTTGGAGATGCGGAGATGGGCCGGGGAGCTTCGGGGGGCGTCTTGATGGTGGCATAGATTTTCCCCCGTGGGCCGATGATGCTGCTCTGGCCGCAGAAGGTGTACGAGGGCTCCTCACCCACGCGGTTCGCCGCCGCCACAAAGACGGCGTTTTCGAAGGCGCGTGCCCGCAGATAAGTCTCCCATTCCTCTTCGTTGGGCTGCTCCCAGTTGGCGCACACGACGAGCAACTCTGCGCCATCCAAGACCAAACTCCGCGCCACCTCCGGGAAGGCCAAGTCCCACCCAATCACAACCCCGACAACACCAAAGTTGGTTTCAAAGACGTCGAGCTTGTAGCCGGGACGGAAGGCGATCTGCTCCTCTCCTCGCAGGTGGATCTTGTTGTATTGGCCGACCACGTCACCCTCGGGGCCGACCATGACGACGGTGTTGTAGATGATGCTCTCGACCTTTTCCTTGGTGACCATGCCAAAGGCGACGTGGATGCCCAATTCGCTGGCTTTTTGAGCGACGATGTTGACCGTGGGCCCTGGCACGCGCTGCGCCAGTTCGGGGAAGCGTGGGCCGACCTCGTACCCTGTGGTGATCAGCTCGGGGAAGACGATCAGATCCACCGGCTGCTCGCTGGCGATGCGGGTGATAAAGGCGCTCATCTTGAGCAGGTTATCTTCCGTCTTGCCCAGTTCGGGCTGCATCTGTACGGTTGC
>CAZWPV010000316.1:0-4068 GCA_964635485.1 uncultured Anaerolineales bacterium | reverse complement strand
GTATGGATGCAGATCGACTGGCTGCTGCTGGGCAACTTCCTGCTGATGTCGATCCTGATCATGGTGGGCGCTGACTTCAAGACCGACCTCTTCATCCTGCTGGTGGGGCTTGGCGGCGGGCTGGCCATCGAGGGCTGGGGCACCCAGACCGAGCTATGGGTCTATTACACCGTCGAGCGACCGCCGCTGTGGATCATCCCTGCCTGGCCCATCGCCAATCTGTCTGTCGAGCGGTTGGTACGCCCGTTGCAACGCTGGATACCCAAAGGTTGGAGCGAAAAGGTGTTCTTTATCCTCTACTGGCTCGTCTTTCCAGCGTTCCTTGCCATGCTGGTGGCTTTTGTATGGCCCACGATGGACAAGTCGCTCACCGTGCTGGCGCTGATCGCCTGCACACTGATGATTGCCACGCCGACCGATCACCGCAAGGCGGTGCTGATGTTCGTCGCCGGATCGGGGCTGGGGTACTTTCTGGAACTGTGGGGCACGACGCGCTCCTGCTGGACCTACTACACCTTGCAAACACCGCCCCTGTTCGCCGTGCTGGCCCACGGCTTTGCGGCGGTCGCCTTCTGGCGCTCCGGGCTGCTGGTCGCGATGCTTGGGAGGAAACTGCTCTCGAAAATCCTCCCCGTGCGCAAGCAGCCCGCTGAACTGTAGATCGGATAAGAAACAGCAGCAACTTCTCAATAAAGTGAGGGGGAGGATCATGCCTAACAGTGAAAAGCTACTGACGGTGGAGGAGCGGGATGCCTGCCGGAAGATCGCGGCACCCGGTGAAGGGCTCGCCAGCCAACGGGCAACGGCCCTGCTGGCCATAGACCAGGGAGCGACGCGCGCCCAGGCATCCGAGCAGACTGGCCTGACGTTGGGCCAGATCGGGTATCTCTTGCGCACGTTCCGGCAGAGACACCTGGCCATGTTCCCCGGCGCCGAGCCTGAGGAAGACAAAGGGAAAAAGGAAGCCAAGAAGCCTAGGAAGGACAAGAAAGCAAAAGCAAAGAAAAAGGCCAAGAAATCCAAAAAGGGCAAAAAAAACAAGAAACCGGCAAAGGATAAAGCTGGCAAAAAGAAATCGCGTAAGAAATAACACCTCCTCGGTCGGCTCCGAGATGTCTGTGAGCACCTACGTAGGAAAATAGCGCGTGTCCTTCGGGCGAACAACGGGAAAAGCGCCATTGCGACAGGCGCGATCACGGAACCGTTTGTGTCGCTATCGCCTCCTCCAGCGTCCCGACGTCGATCTCACGCATCTCCACACCGGCATCACCAAAGACATAGACCGGCCCTTTGCCCTGTAGGCTCTGCTTGATCAACACGACATCCACCTTCTGAGCCACCAGCCATTCGGCCACGCGTATACCTTTGGCTCGCTCTTCCTCCTGATAAGGATTGGCGAGCATCTGCTGCTCCTCAACTTGGCCATCGGCCAGCCGGACGACGATCAGGGCAAAGTAAGGGGCCTCGCCGAAATGCTCGCTCAGGGTTCCGCCAGGATCGACCAGGGGAACAGCGTAGCGCAGATGGGTGCGTTTCATCGGCTCGGCGTGGATCAGCACTCGCTCGACGTGCGGCACGCGCCGACGGATCTCTGCCTCGACGCGGCGTGTAGCGGCCTCGGCCTTATCCAGGTCGTGCACGCGCAGGACGGCCTCAGCCTCCACGAAGCGAAAGCGGCCCGCGTTGCGACCGGTGACCCACTTGACCTCAGACACCGCCGGGTCGGCGAGTATGGTCTCCCGGATTTTCAGAAGCGTATCCGGGTCCAGCGAGGCATCCAGCAGCACCCGCATCCCATCTGATAGCATTTCCCACCCGGTCTTGCCGATGGCGACGACGACGACCAGTGCTGCGATGCGATCCAGCGGGAAATAGAACCACTGCGCCAAAAGCGCGGCAAAAACGACGCCGGTGGTAAAGACGTGAGCGCGGTACTCCTTGGCATCGGCGATCAAGGCCGGGGAGTTGGCCTTCCGTCCGGCGCGTAGCTCAAAGTGGCTAAAGATGAGGGGAATGGCCACAGCCACGACCACGCTGGCCAGCATCCAGCCATCCACCACCGCCTGGCGAGGCGACTCGAAGAGCGCATCTCGGGCAATCTCGTAAGCGGTGACAAAGGTCATCACTGACAGTGCGACCGCGATCACGTTCTCCAATTTGTACAGGCCATAGGGAAAGGCCTTTGTCTTGCGCGACGAGAGCTTTAGCCCGATCAGCACGCCAATGGCCGACAGCAGGTCCACCAGGTTGTGGACCAGCTCTGCCTCTACGGCCAGGCTGCCGGAGGCAAGCGCGACGCCCAGGTTGATGCCCGCCAGGACGACGTTGATGCCGATAGAGTACCAACCCCAGCGCTCCACACCCACGGTCCGTTCAGGCTCACTTTTGGGCATTGTCTGCTCGTCGCTCACCCGTGATGGTGCTCCAGCGGCCCGCCCAGCTGTCCCAGCGCTTCCTGGAGGTGGGCGTTGGCCTGCTCCATGAGGCGCGCCGCGTCCAGCAGCGCATCCCGCGCCGGTCCGGCTTTCTGAGCCCACTCTCGGAACTCGCCGGCGTGTTCGCCGTTGTGCTCGATCCAGTGAGGTAACAGTATGCGCAGCTTCTCAGTTTCCTCCATCGTCTCTCTCCTCATTCGGCTCCAGCAGCACGCGATGCTTCAAAAAGTCGATGTGGCAGATGCGCCCGTGTACGACCTTGGGCTCCTCGAAAAAAGTCGCCAGCCGCACGCCGCCTTCGACCGGCTCCAGCCACGTGACCTCGCGTGCGACCTCCTGCTCTCCCAGATAGACGGTTGCCTGACACATAAGTATTCATCCTCCCCTATTCCTCTACACAGATAGCCTCGACCGGGCATTCATCGGCTGCCAACCGGGCGCATTCCGCCAGTTCGTCGGGCACCTGCCCCACGGTGGAATCGCCGCCGACCCGGTACGCCTCGACGATCCGGCTCGTGCTGTTTGCGCCGTCCTCCTCAAAAACATCGGGGCAATCGGCGTAACACACGCCGCAATCGATGCACACCTCTTGATCGATGGTTACTTTCATTTGACGTTTCTCCTCTCAAAAATCCAGTCCGGTCCCCGCCGGGCAGGGACGCACGATGTCCGACCCCAACGCGAGCAGCAAGGCATGAAACGCGACTTCGCCCGAACAATGATTCGGGTACACCCGCCGCAAAGACGCCGTCTCCAGCAGCATCTGGCTGACATGCTGGAGGTGGTCCGTGCTGGCGCTGGCGAGGTGCGTGCCGCCAGCGATGGCCACGATGGGCCGTTCGAAGACGCGCTGCACGCGAGAGAGCGTGTTGAGCAGTCCGGCGTGACAGCAGCCGCACAGCAGGAACAAGCCCGAGCCCACCTCGACGACCAGCGACATGTCGTCCTGATAGGGATCGGGCACCCAGCCCATGCCCTCCCGTACCAAATGATGGACGCTGCGTCCCTCCGGCTCGCGGCGGGATGCGACCTCGCCGGTCGTCCAGACGCCGGGCAGGATCTGCTGCGGCTCGGCGCTCAGATGCAGCGCCGTCTGCGCCTCCAACGCCTCCCGCGCAAGCGGCAGGCCGATGAACTCGGGCCGCTCCCCGCGCCGCGCGAACCGCTCCCGGAAGAGGTCGGGGTGCGCGTAGAACGGGAGATCGGGGCGGGCGCGCTCCAACAGTGCCGGCAGACCGCCGGTGTGATCGTAATGGGCATGACTGATCGCCAGCGCGTCTATGGCTGCCGGATCAATCCCTAACACAGCCAGGTTGTGCAGAAGCACCGCACCGCTCTGCCCGGTGTCGAACAACACTTGCCCGGACTTGGTCTCTATCAAAAACGCCAGCCCGTGCTCACCCCACAGGCGCGAGCTGGACTGGACGGCGTTGTCCACGATGCACGTGATCTTGGGCCTGTCGCTCATGGTTTTCGCACCGGCCACCTTTGCTCTGAGCCCTCCATCACGCCTCGCGGATCATCTGTGTTCCGCACTTTGGACATTTCTTCTGATAGCAAGGCACGCCTGCCTGGTGTGGCTCGCGGTGCCCGCAGTTGGGATTGGGGCACACGCAAGTGCCGCCCGGACCGG
>CAZWPV010000315.1:0-4092 GCA_964635485.1 uncultured Anaerolineales bacterium | reverse complement strand
TAAGGAGGAATCCAAATGAAACAGCAAAAGAAAATCCTGATCGTCTCGCTCAGCCTGGTAGTTCTGATGCTGGCATTGGCCTGCGGCGGGTCTGAGCCAGTCCCTATGAGCGACATCCCAGTCTACGATGGCGCGACTGCCATTGGGACCGGAGACAACCCCGACGTCGACAACCTGATAGAAAGTCTCGAGTCGGAAGCAGCCACGGATGAGAACGTGACCGCGGAATTCAAGATCTATACCCTCCCGGCCAACACCACCTGGGACGACGTCAAGAGCTTTTACGCCGACGAGCTGGCCGACACCGACTGGAAGTCGTCGGACGAGATCCTTCAAGACACCGAGGCCTTCAAGATGATCGGATGGGAACGAACCAAGCAAGGACTCGGCGTCGGCTACGTCCCCGCCGGCCTCCTCGAAGAGGATAGCGTTCTACTCATCATGCTTGCTACAGAGGAATAAATTTGTAAAGGCCTCGTTGTCGGCGACCAGCCGCACCCAACACCTCTCTCCGAACAACGGTTCGACGGAGACCGAGCTACTAAAAGTGCCGGGGGAATTCCAATGTCCGCCAGGTCGAGTTCCCCCGGCCCGCGTTCCCCATCATCCGCAGGTTGGAGAGCCCGCATTCCCCCTCAAAGCTCCAAAACGTGACAGGCAGCGCCCAGGAGCGCGGCCTTGGGATTCAAGATCACGTGTACGGGCACGCGCGCCAGCAAGTCAGAAAAACGCCCCTTGTACCGGAAAGTCTCCATAAAGCCATCCCGCTTCAATAGGGGCAAGATACGTGGCGGAATGCCGCCTCCCAGGTAGACGCCGCCGGTGGCTAGCACCTTGAGCGCCAGATTGCCTGCCTCCGCTCCCAAGATGGAGACAAAGACGTCCAACGCAGCGCTACATATCTCGCACGCATCTTTATCGAGCGCAGCGTTGGCGATGACGGGCGCAGGATCGTCGGCAGCGGCCAATCGCTCCGCCAGCCAGGCTGGCTCCTCATAACCGCTGTCCCTGAGGAAGTCATAGATGTTGGCGATTCCCTGCCCGGCGCAAACCCGTTCGTAGCTGACGTGGCCGAGGCGATCCTGCAGATAGCGCAGCAGATCGGTCTCAAGTCGATTGTTGGGCGCAAAGTCAGCATGCCCTCCCTCGGAGGGATAGGCCCGATAGCGCGACCCATCCCACGCCAGATAAGCCTCTCCCAAACCGGTGCCCGGTGCGATGATGGCGATGGCTCCGCCCTGAGCCACCTCACCCTCATTCAGCGTCTCCAGGTCTTCCGGCTGCAAGAAAGGCACAGCATAGGCGACGGTTTCCAGGTCGTTCAACAATCGAACGGGGAACCCCAACACTTCTTCCAGACGCCCCTCGGCCATCTCCCAGGGTAAGTTGGTGATCTTGGCTTGCCCGGCCACTACCGGCCCGGCCACGCCAAAGCTGGCCCGCGTTATCTCCACGTCATGCTGTGCAAGAAATTCGCTCACCGGTGCCTCTAGGCTCGCGTAAGCGCTGCTGGAAAACGTCGCCTCCGCCAATGGCGCACGCGGCCCAGACTCGGGTGAGTATACGGCCAGGTTGGTCTTGGTTCCGCCAACATCGCCAGCTAGAAGCATAGGAATCTCCTAATCCATCAAAATCGCCCGCGCAGGCGCGCCATCGCCCCCCACGATCTTGAGCGGCAGGCACACGAGTTGGTACATCCCCGGTCTGATGCCGCTCAGGTTCAACCCCTCGACCAGGACGATGCCGGCCTGAAGCAGCATCTCGTGCGTGGGTACGAGTGCACTGAAGGGGCCGACCGAAAGATAGTCCACGCCCACGAGCCGGATACCACGCTCAATCAGCCAGCGCGCGCCGTCCTCGGTGATGGCCACGAAATCCTCGTGGAACTCGCGCTCGCCCTGTGCCCAGAGATTGGAGTTGCGCGTGCGGAAGAGCACCCGCTCGGTGCCGAGCGGGATCGCCAGCTCGGCCAGCACGTCCGCCGTGAGCGCTTCCACGTCCCGCGCTTCAGCGACCAACGCCAGCCCCACCAGGGTGTCGAGGTCGAGTGCGTCCACCCCCGTTCCTCCCTGGATGAAATGAGCCGGCGCGTCCACGTGCGTGCCGGTGTGCGCGCTCATCTCCAGGCGCGAGACGGTTGCGCGATCCCCCCTATCTATATGACGCGGCTGGGTGATGTGCACCGGCGGGTCGCCGGGCCAGACGACGAGCGACTCGGAGATTGCTAGCGAGATGTCATATATTGCCATCGCTTACCTCCTCACCTTCGATATCCGGCGCAAGCCCCTACGATAGACCGGTTTGGTCAAGGCCGGGAACCAAACGTCGAAAAGGGAATAGACGAGGCCGGGCACCACCGACTTTGGTTGCGACCCTCGTGGAGATGGCTTTCGCTCAGATAGATGCACCTCGGCCAGCGTGAAGGCCTCTCCCTGCTCCTGCGTCAACTCCGCAAGCACCTCACCGTCGGCGCTAACCACCTTGGTGCTCGGCGTCATGTCGCAGGCCAACTGCACGCGATCGGCGTGATGGAGGTGCTTGCACAGCCGAGGCACTGCCAGGGCATAGGTCAACAGGGTCAGTCTGCCGCTGGGCACGTCGGTCCTGATGCTCCCACAGCCGACCGTGTGCACGGCGGGCACGCCCAACCAGGCGGTCTGCTGGTTGAGCATAGGGCCGAACGTCTCACGCGCATTCTCCTTGAAAGCGACCAAAGGCCCCAGATCCTCCAAGGTGAACCGAGCGCCATCAGGGAAGCAAAAGGCCGGATCTCCAGCATCAGGCGGACAACTGCAGATCACCATCATGTCGACGCGGCCTGCGTATTGCTGCCACAAACCAAGATGTGCAATATCCCAACAGATCAGCAGGCCAAAGTCGCCCAGGTCTGTCTCGGCCACCACTGTGCGAGGGCCTCCGTAGGGCTCACGAAAGTAGCCCCGTTCCCAGCCCCAGGGGTAATTCTTGTCGTAGCGCCACATCCGGCCATCGGGGGCAAAGAGCAGCAGGGCGTTGTAGATATCGCCCTGCTCCAGCAGCATCAGCGTCCCGGCCAGGTGGACGTCAAAGCGCGCAGCGGTTTCGCGCATCCAGGTCGCCGTCGGGCCGTCGATCCGCTCAGCGCGCGCGTGGTTCTCGTCGCTGTACGTGTAACCGATGTTAAAGAGCTCCGGCAAGGCGATCAACTGCGCGCCGGCCCGTGCGGCTCCGGCGACGAGCGTTTCGGCGCGAGCCCACCGCTCGGCTGTCGGGGCCGGGTTGGCATCCATTTGAACAGCAGCCACGTTTAGCGCGTGTGTCATGGACTCCCTCCTCCAGATCGCTCAATCTTGTATTGTACCACGTCATAGACCTGTGCCAACTCAATCTCAACGCTGGCACCGTCACCGGACGCACAGCACACACGGCTCCGGTGGCGACCTGACTCAGTAATAGGCATGGGGCATCGGTACTACTTCCTCGAAACTCGCCTTCTGCAATGCTCGTCGTTCGGCCACGTTCCTCTCAAATGTGTAGGCGAACACGCTGCGCGTTTGTGCCAATTGCAACAGAAAAGAATAATCCTCTGGTCGCTTTTGGCAAGTATAGCACAATGCCTGGGCGAGGCAAAACAGTCGGTGGTTACGGGCTTTCGCAGCAAGCCAAACCGGAGCCCCCCATATGCAGGGGTTACGAGCCGATTGGCCGATGTGCATACGGTAACGAGAGACACCGAGGACACATAAAAGCCATTCTTCTCTGCGACCGGGCGGTCTTTGCCCGCCTCTGCGCCTCGGCGGTGAGATGCGGACGGTGCGACCTGGCAAGCCTGGGGGACGGTCCAAATCTGGCGCTCACGGTGCAGGGCAACATTCTTAGTCAATTCACCCCCCTTGCCCATATCGACCGCTTGGGGGTATAATGTCCACCGAAATAGTTCAATCTCACAAGGGGGTAAGCCGTGCATCCCACGACGATAGGGGCCTACGGCCCCTGGGCGGCCTCACTGGTGGATGACGGCCCGGCGGCGTTTTCGTTCCGGCGCGCCAAGTGGACGGACATCGAGGCATGGCGACCGGTGGCCCGGCAACTGTTGCTGGATCGCTTGGCCCG
>CAZWPV010000314.1:0-4097 GCA_964635485.1 uncultured Anaerolineales bacterium | reverse complement strand
GCGGCGCCCACGGCAAAGTGCTCCCAGTTGTTGCGGGCCACGTCGGTGGAGCCCAAAGCCCCGGTAAAGACCGGCATCATCATCTTGACCTTGTTCTGGACGCCGTACTCGGTCTCGGTGTCCACCATGGGGAACAGGGTGTTGTCGGGGCCGCCGACCTGGCCCTCGGGCAGTCCCTCTGCGCCCAGGGCGTACCCGCAGATGTTCAGGTGGGAGTAGTCGACGGGGTACTCCTTGTCGGTGCCGGCGGTGAGGGTGCCGAACGGGCTGGGGTAGAGCAGCTCGCGGCCGCGCATGGTAGCCTGAAAGATCTCGCAGTTCCCCTTGCACCCGTCGACGCAGCGCGTGCAGATGCCGGAGCTCGGCACGACTGTCCTGGCGCGATTGTTCGTTTGCGTATGATCGCCTGAATTGGGTTGCTGTAGGTTCATCGTATATTCTCCTTTTCTTGATTTTGAAAATGGTCTTCAAGCAAGCGCTTTGGAGTCAAGCTCTGCAGGCAGCGTGTTATTGCTGCTTGCCAGTACCGCCGCTCAAACGGTTTTCGAGTAACGTAAAATGCTGCGTCAGAATTTCCCGTCCTCTCTCGTACTGCCCTGTATTGATGGCCTCGGCGATCGCGCCATGGTTGACCCACATCTTCTCATAGTAGCTCAGGTCAAAGTAGCGATGCAATCCCACAGCCTCGTATGCATCCCAGTAGGCCCTCAGCAGCCCCTGCACGAACTTGTTGTCCAGCCTGCGAAAGATGAGCAGGTGAAAGTCGCGGTGCCCCTTGTGGGGAATCTCGACCGGCGTCCCCCTGAGCTTGCGCTCCGATTGCTCCAGGATCCGTGCGAGTCCTTTACGATCCTCCTCAACAAGGTTCTGTACAGCTTCCTCCCAGAAGGTAATTTCGAGCTGCACCCGCAGCCGGTAGAGGTGGTCAAAGTTCTGCCAGTCGTAGGCGGTGCCGTAGAGGACGAGGGTGCGGATGGCAGTGTAAAAATCAAAGGGGCGGACGTAGGTGCCATCGCCGGGGCGCATCTCGACCGCGCCATAGGCCTGGGCGACGACCATCTCCTCGCGCAGCTTGCCACGGCTGATGCCCATCTCCTCGGCAAGTTCGTCCATGGGAGGCAGCTTGACCTCCTCGCCCTCGCCCATCTGGAGGTCGTTATCGATGATGTATTGGAGGATGGAGTAGGGAATGATACCTCGAAGCATTGTCGCTGTCCTGGATTATATGTATGCTAAACATTGTATCTTTGGTATAATTATGCTATATTATATCTATTGTGAGAAAACTGTCAAGGCGCTTCGAGAGGCTTCTCGTTGTGAATTGGGTCGAGTTATTGTATACTCAGTCGTGGAGAGGTGGCAGATGGACGAGGCCGGCTTGATACGCAGTGGAATAGAGCGGCTGGACGAGATCATACAGGGGTTCCGGCTGGGGGATAACGTCGTCTGGAAAGTCGAGAGCCTGCAGGACTATGTGGCCTTTGCGGAGCCGTTTGTCGAGCAGGCGATCGAGGATGGGCGACGATGCGTCTACATGCGGTTCGCGCCGCACGAGCCGATCCTTGAGCCTCGGGATGGCCTGGAGATCATCCACATCGACCTCAGTGAGGGGTTCGATGCCTTCAGCGGCCAGGTGCACCGCATCATCGAGGAGCGAGGGCGGGAGGTGTTCTACGTGTTCGACAACCTCTCCGCTCTGGTGGTCAAGTGGGCCACCGACGAGCTGCTGGCTAACTTTTTCCAGGTGACGTGCCCCTATCTTTTCGAGCTGGACACGGTGGCCTACTTTGCCCTCACCCGAGGCCAACACGCCCATCACGCCGTGGCCAGGATCCGGGAGACCACACAGGTGCTGGTTGCGGTGTACAACGTGAAGGGCAAAAAGTACGTGCACCCGCTAAAGGTCTGGGATCGATACTCGCCGCAGATGTTCTTGCCGCATCTCGTCGCAGAGGATGGGTGGTCGCCGGTGTTTAGCAGCGGGGATGCCGCCGAGGTCGCGGCGCTGGCCAGCCAAAAGCCGCTGGGCGTCCGGGCCGGCGTATCTGCCCCGTGGGAGAGCGTCTATCACAAGCTGGCTCAGTATCGCGAAGCACCTCGCACCCTGCCCGAGACGGCTCCCGAGATCGCCGCGCTGAAGCAAGAGTTCGTGCGCATGATGATCGGCGGTCATCCCGAGTTCAGGCGTCTGGCCGAGGGATACTTTGACCTGGATGACCTGTTTCGCATTCGCGACCGGCTTATCGGCTCCGGTCGCATCGGGGGCAAGGCAGCCGGTATGCTGCTGGCGAGACGCATCCTGGCGCAATACGAGGGTGAGGTCGATTTCAAGACGGTGCTTGAGGATTGCGACGACTTTTACGTCGGGTCCGATGTGTTCTTCACCTTCCTGGTCAACAACAACCTCTTTCGCCTGCGGTTGCAACTCATGGATAATCCCCAGCTTTCCTGGGAAGAGTTCGAGGAGGTCGAGCGGCGCTTTCTGGCGGGCGAGTTCCCACCCGAGGTCGTGGCCCAGTTCCGCAACATGCTGGATTACTACGGCCAGGCACCCATCATCGTGCGCTCCAGCAGCCTGCTGGAGGATAGCTTCGGCAGCGCCTTTGCGGGCAAGTACCGCAGCGAATTCTGCGCCAACCAGGGCCACCCAGATCAGAGGCTGGCCGCCTTTCTACATGCGGTGAAGCGCGTCTATGCCAGCACGCTGAACCCCGACGTGCTCTCCTACAAGCGCAAGCGGGGCTTGGCGGGCCGCGACGAGCAGATGGCGGTCCTGGTGCAGCGCGTGTCTGGCTGGGTCTTGGGTGACTTCTTTTTCCCCGCGCTGGCGGGTGTGGCGATGAGCCGGAACCTGTACGTGTGGACGAACCGGATCGACCCGCACCGGGGAGCCATCCGCCTGGTCTTTGGGCTGGGGACCCGCGCCGTCGACCGCGTGGGCTACGACTACCCTCGCATGATTCCCATAAGCCATCCCCGTCTGAGGCCCGAGGTGGGCATGAAGGTGGTCAAGTACTCGCAGCGCCAACTCGATCTCATCGACCTGCGGGCCAATCGCTTCGACACGCGGTCGTTTAGAGAAGTCGTTGAGAGCATTGACTATCCTAACCTTCACCTGTTGGTCTCAGAGATCAAGGAGGGTGGGCTGTACGACCCTATCGCACGATACGTCCAGGCCCCGGCCGGCAACCTCGTCCTCACGTTCAACAACCTGATCGATAGAACGCCTTTCGTATCGCTCGTGGGCGAGATGGTGGCCGAGCTGGAGCGGGTGTACGGCCATCCGGTCGAGATCGAGTTCACGGCTTCTATCGGGGCGGAGGGCCGCGTCAGGATCAACCTGCTCCAGTGTCGACCGATGGCGATCCCCGGCCTCTCAGAACAGGTGAGCTTGCCTGACGGCGTGGAGCCGGAGCGGGTGCTTTTCCGGTCGAGCAGGTTCATCGGCGGTGGCGTGGTCGACCGGATACGGCATGTCGTGTACATCCCCGCCGCGCTCTACGCGGCCATCGCCTCACCGGACGTGAAAAAGTCCCTGGGCCGGGTGGTGGGCCAGGTCAATGCCCGCCTGCGTTCGATAGAGGGCCGGGAGCTGATCATGGGGCCTGGACGATTCGGCAGCAGCAACATTGACCTGGGGGTCAATGTGACCTACGCCGATATTGAGAACGCTGCTGTCCTGGTCGAGGTCGCCCGCGAGGAGGCGGGCCAGATGCCAGAGGTATCGTACGGCACGCACTTTTTCCTGGATCTGGTCGAGTCGGAGACGCTCTACCTGGCCATCTACCCCACCGACCGGGGAGCCGAGTTCAACAAGCGCTTTTTCGAGGGAGCGCCCAACGTGTTGTGCGACTTGGTACCGGGTGTGAAAGAGTTCGAGGATTTGGTGCGCGTCATCGACGTCTGCGCGGTCACGGGGGGGCGATACGCGCAGGTCGTGGCCGATCCCAACAGCCAGCAGGCGATCTGTTTCTTGGTATAAACAGACCACCGGTAGGGGCGGTTCGCGAACCGCCCCTACCGGTGGGGTTTGTAAGCCTAGTATAGAGGGTTGGACAAGTCCCGACTGGTTACGCCATGAGCACAAAAAAGCGTAA
>CAZWPV010000313.1:3032-4112 GCA_964635485.1 uncultured Anaerolineales bacterium | reverse complement strand
CGAGTCAAGATGACGACCTACGCACTCTGCGGGCTCTTGGCGGCGACGGGCGGCCTGCTGATGACCGCGCGCCTGGGCGTCGCAACGCCTACAGCCGCCACGGGTTACGAACTCGATATCATCGCCGCTGCCGTCATCGGTGGAACCAGCCTGTTCGGCGGAAAGGGAAGCATATTGGGCGTCCTACTGGGCGCAGCCTTCATGCAAGTATTGCGTAACGGACTGGTGCTCTTGGGGTTTCCCGCCTACTGGCAAGAGGCGGCAATGGGAGGCATGATCCTTTTGGCCATCTTGCTGGATTACTGGCAGCGGGAGAAGGCCCCGACCTGGAACCAGGAAGGAAGCCAAGAGACGCAGGGACAGGCAGTGGAGAGCAGACGGGCGACGCCGCATCAAAGCCGACGACGGGCGTTGACGGTCCTGATTCCAACCCTATTGATCCTTGGCGTCCTGGTCATCTGGCAGGCCCTTGCCAGGTTACCCGGTGACGTCTCGTCCGCCGAGCCGCCCAACCAAAAGACGCTGACCATCGCCTGGATTCCCAAAGCCCTCGACAACCCCGTGTTCGAGTTGGGCCGCCAGGGCGCGATTCAGAAGGCGACAGAACTGTCGGCCGAAGGGCCGGTTCAGGTAGAGGTGCTGTACGTGGGTTCTGTGTCTTCCGACGCCGCCGAACAGGTGCACGTGATAGAGGACGTCATTGCGCGCGACGTGGACGCCATTGCCATCTCTTGCAACGATCCCGTTGTCTGCATCGACCCGATCGACAAGGCTGTGGCAGCCGGTATCCCGGTGATGACGTGGGACGCCGACTCTCCCGAAAGCGCGCGCTTTACGTACCTAGGGGTGGATAACTACCAGGCGGGGCAGGCCGCCGCAGACCTATTGGTGCGTGCAATGGGCCAGCAGGGCGATGTGGCGATCCTCACCGGCGTCCTGGGCGCGCACAACCTGGAGGAGCGCGTTCGAGGCTTTCGAGATGGCATTGAACCTTACCCCGATATCCACGTTGTCGCCATGGCCGTCAGCAACGACGACATCAATCAGGGAGTGCAAAAGGCGGAAGAGACGATGCAAGCC
>CAZWPV010000313.1:0-2932 GCA_964635485.1 uncultured Anaerolineales bacterium | reverse complement strand
ATCAGTTCGGGAATGGACATTGTGACACGCAACAACGTGGAGGCAATGATCGAGGCTTGGGAGACCAACGACTTTAGCCAGCCCTTGCCCGATCCATAGACCAGGGACCCTTGCGAAGGTTCCGCAGTGGATTTTATGTCAAAAGCGCCCTCGTTTGACCCGAATCTAACCGACTTGAGATCACCTTCCTAACCTTCGCAAGGGTTGCGCCGATAGAGATTCTCTCAATGGAACCACTACTGAAAGCCGTCAACCTCTCCAAGAGCTTTGGGACGCTGTCCGTCGTACGGAGCATCAGCCTGCAAGTCCATCCAGGCGAGGTCGTCGGGCTGGCCGGGCAGAGCGGGTCGGGCAAATCGACGCTCGCCATGCTGCTGGCGGGTTTCCACGAACCCGATGCGGGCGACCTATACTTTGCCGACCAGCAGATCCAATGGCCCTGTAACGCGCGGGCGCTGGGCATCGAGGTCATTCACCAGACGCCGAGCCTCGCCGAAAACCTGGACATTACCAGCAACATCTTTTTGGGAAACGAGATCGGTTGGCCCTTGTGGAGCAAGTGGCTGAAGGTACCGAACCGGCAGCGGATGGATCGAGAGACAGCGCGCATTCTAACCCAATTGGATATGCAGTTTGCCTCTCTGCGCAAGGCGGTGGCCAATCTATCGAGCGAGCAACGCCAGATGATCGCCATCGCTCGTACGATGACGCACAAACCACGCTTGATCGTCATCGACGACCCAACGCTCCTGTTGAGCTATCCGCGCCAACAAAAGCTCCTGTCACTGATCCAAACGTGGCAACGGGAGGGGATAGCGGCCGTTTTCAGTAGCAACAACCTCGATCACCTGCTGGCCGTGACCGACCGTATCGTCGTCCTGCGTCACGGGCGTTTGGTCGCCGAGTACCGCACCGACGAGACCGATCGCACGGAAATCCTGGCCGCCATGGTGGGCACCACCGATCGCCAGCAACTGACGCCCATCATCTGGGCGCTCGATAGCTACTATCGCGTCCGCGAGCAGGCCGAAAAACTACGCCATCAGCAGGAGCTCTTGGAGCAAGACCTGGCGACGCAGGACACGGTGGATCGTCAATTCGTCGACCAATTGACAGAGCAGATCAACGCGCTCGACAGCGCCAACGCGGCCCTGCAGGATGCCCAGCGTCGGCTGCTGACCGAACTCGAACAGGAGCGCAAATACCTGGCCCGCGAGATCCACGACCAGGTGATCCAAGACCTGTTGAGCGTGAACTATGAACTGGAGGAAATCGAGGCGGCTGAATCGGTGACGACGGTGCTGGGTAAAGAACTACCCGGCATTCGAGACAACATTCGCGGCCTGGTAGCCGACCTGCGCCGCATCTGCGGCAGCCTGCGTCCGCCGACCATCGACAACCTGGGATTGGGTGCAGCGATCCAATCCTACGCCCACGACTGGAGCAAGCGGACGAACATCGCCGCCACCCTCGACCTGGACGATAATTTAGGTCGCCTTCCCGAGGCCATCGAGCTCTCCATCTTTCGCATCGTACAGGAAGGGCTGAGCAACGTGCGCAAGCACACCAACGCCAGCGATGTGGAGATCTCTCTCAAGCACACGTCGCCACGCACGTTACTGCTCTCGATTGCCGATAACGGCGCGGGCCTAGCCGAGGACTTTGAGCTTTCCGATCTTCCGACCGAGGGGCACTATGGCCTGCTGGGCATCAGCGAGCGGGTGGCGCTGCTAGGGGGACGCGTCCAGTTCCAGAACCAGGCCAAGGGTGGGCTGCTCATCCAGGCGGAAATTCCTCACCCGCGCGTGGCGCAGACCGGCAGCGATCAGTCGTAAGTTACATCCACCTGTTTCCTCGATGCAGCCGATTCCAGAATCGCGTCGCAGATGACGGCGGCGCGGTACCCGTCCTCAAAGGTCGCCCCGTAAGGTCCCACGTCTCTATCGTTGACGATGCAATCCAATAAATGGGTCAACTCGTGCACGAAGGTGTGCTCCCAGCCGATGATGTGGCCGTGGGGCCACCAGTTCTCCCACCAGGGGTGGTAGCCCTCGGTGACCAGCACGTCGTGAAAGCCCTGGGTCTCCCGGGGCTCCTCTCCCACCCAGAACACCCGCAACTCATTCATGCGCTCCATGTTGAAGCGGATACTGGCCTTCTCCGCGTTAATCTCGATCACCTGGCGGTTCTTGGACCCGGCGGCAAAGCGGGTCGCCTCCAGCGTGCCGATGGCCCCGTTCTCGAACGCGACCACCGAGACGAAGGCGTCGTCCACGTCCACCCTGGCGGTGCCGCTGCCGTCGGGCAGGGGGCGCTCGCCGACGAAGGTGCACGTCAGGGCGCCCACGCTCACCACCTCGCCCACCAGGAAGCGAGCCAGGTCGATGATGTGCGCGCCCAGGTCGCCCAGCGCGCCGCTGCCGGCCACTGCTTTGTCCAGCCGCCAGATCCTGGGCAGGTCGTAGTGGGGCATGACCCACTCCTGCTGGTAGGTCGCGCGGAAGTGGTAGATGCGTCCCAGCGCGCCGCTTTCGATCAGCTCCCGCGCCTGGCGGAGGGCGGGCACAAAACGATAGTTGAAGGCCACCATGTGCTTGACGCCCGCCTTCTCGACGGCGTCGAGCATGCCTTTGGCCTCCTCAGCCGAGCGCGCCAGCGGCTTTTCGCACAGGACGTGCTTGCCCGCCTGCGCGGCGGCGATGCACGGTTCGGCGTGGACGTTGTTGGGGCCGCCGTTGTCAAAGAGCTGCACCCCGTCGTCCGCCAGCATCTCGCGCCAATCGGTGTAGACGCTCTCATAGCCATACCGGCGCGCCGCCTCGGCCACGGCCTCCTCATCCCGCCCGCAGATGGCCACCAGCCGGGGGATCGCGGGCGGTGGATACATCATGTAGGGGATCTTTTTGTAGGCATTGGTGTGCGCCTTGCCCAT
>CAZWPV010000312.1:0-4124 GCA_964635485.1 uncultured Anaerolineales bacterium | reverse complement strand
CCTTTCCAACGTGCCAAGCGCCGCGATGTGGAGTATAATGACAGCGAGAGGCCTGGTTTTCCAGTAGATGCCGGGAGAGCGGGCCGCCCAATGCAGCAATTCCCAGGCGTCGTAAGCAATTCGATGTCAAGGAGGGGGCTTGTGCGCGAGGCAATCGTCGAAGGGCAACTTGTGTCGGCGGCTCCAGATGCACCGAAAGAGGCGGCCTGCCCGGCCTGCGGCGGCGCGGTCACGAAGCGCAAGCGGCGCGCGACGGACGGGCAGGTGACCTACTTCTACCGGCACAAGAGAGGGGTGGGAGAGGAGTGCCCGCTGCGCTACCATCCCTGCCAGAGATGATGGAGGGTGCGACCTGTCACACGAGCCCTTTCTTGCAGGGGGAGGCTTCCCGGCACCGCGAAGCCGAGTTGGCCACGCGCATCGCCCATCGCGAAACACACCACGAGCACGTGGGCTCGGATGGTAATGGCCGATGAAACCCGCAGCCTCCGCCGTCTCGGCAGAGGCAGAATAGGCATTTGAGGACGTGTGAGATGATGCCAACGCTACTACGCCAGTTGGATGAGAAGGGCTGCAAGGGATGCGTCGTGCCGATCCGCCACCTGCGTGACCTGCAGCATGAGATCGAGGATCGCCACTGGCAGGGACTCTTCGACGAGGAGTTCTACCAGGAATGCTTGACCGGGTTCAAGTTCGACCCTCCCGACAACCTGGCGGAGGCCCGCTCGCTGATCGTGGTCGCCGTGCCCCAGCCGCAGATCCGCTTCACCTTCACCTGGAACGGTGAGGCGATCCCCCTCGTCGTACCGCCCACCTACTTGTACTGGAGGGAGACCAACAAGCAGGTCGAGGAGCTTGTGACAGGGATCCTGGGGACGGAGGGATACCACGCGGTGCAGGTCGTGCTGCCCAAGAAACTCCTGGCCACGCGCAGCGGGTTGGGCGCATACGGCCGCAACAACGTCTGCTACGTGGAAGGGCTGGGCAGTTTCCACCGGATGGTAGTGCTGGTCTCCGACCTGCCCTGCTTGGAGGACACCTGGCAGGAAGCGCAGATGCTAGAGCGCTGCCAGAAGTGCCAGGCGTGTATGCGCGCCTGCCCCAGCGGCGCGATCACGGCGGAGCGCTTCCTGCTCCACGCCGAGCGCTGCCTCACGTTCCGCAACGAGAAGCCCAGCTCCGTCCCCTTCCCGGCGTGGGTGGACCCGGCGTGGCACAACTGCCTGGTCGGGTGTATGATCTGCCAGCGGGTGTGCCCGGAGAACGAGGAGTTCCTGGGGTGGGTCGAGGAAGGGGCGGAGTTCCCGCAGGAGGAGACTGCCCTGCTGCTCGAAGGAGTTCCACCCGACCAGCTCCCCGATGCGCTGATGGAGAAGTTGACGCGCTGGGACCTGGTGGACCTGCTCGACATCCTTCCGCGCAACCTGGGCGTGTCCCTGCGATGAGTGGCAGCCAGTCGCCCGACCCGGAACGCCATCTCTGCCCGATCTGTGGGGGTTCCGTGCGCACCCAGCCGCGCTACCCGACCGCTGTGTGCCCGGCGTGTGTCGAGCGCGCCGTGGACGAGCGCGGTCGTTCCATCCGGTTCTACAACCGGTCAATGAGCGGCGGCTTTCAGGCGGTCTACGCCAGTGCTGGCGACGCCGACACCGGCGAGGAGCGTGCAGGCCGCGGGTGCTGGATCGACGGTGTGCGGGGCCGGGCCGGCGAGGCCCACCTGGGCGGGGTCGTCGTCTACCCGCTGTAGGGGCAGATCGCCTGCCGGGTGTGGCTATACGTTCCGTGTGCGGAACACATCACAGTCGGTAGAGGTGATACTCGGCATGCCCCGCGTGAAGTGCCCAGCGAGATAGCGGGTAGTCAATCCCATCTGAGCGTCAACGTGCTGTCCGGGTTGATTTCTACTCGCGTTCCAAACTGTTCACCCTCCCGATTTAGGAGATCTGTTAACCACAGCGCATCGGCGCTTGAGGCCCGATTCACTTTGAAGTGTGCAATCCGCATCGGCGTCATTTGCAGGTGAATGAGCTTCCCAGTCGCTGGATCCACACTCACAAAGTACATCAAGACTAAATCAGGCCTGAAATGCTCATAGCCGCCGATCCCCTCATAGTCATTGAGAAAGTCACCCGCGCCATAGATAATTAGCTTTCCCTGATAGACCTCGATACCCTTGATGTGGTGAGATGAATGACCGTGAATCACGTCCACCCCGGCCTCATTGATGAGCTGATGGGCAAATACTGATTGTTCAGAGGGGATATCATAGCCCCAATTGCTGCCCCAATGGATAGACGCCACCACAACATCCCCCGGTTGTTCCACTTCCTCGACTTTCGCTTTGATATGCCGGATGGTTCGATCCGACGAGTCTGCCAACAGATTGACTCCGGGCTTGTCCGCTGAAGCAGCCCAACTGATCGGGATGCCACTGGTTGCCAAGCCGTAGGAGAACACAATCACGCGGCCTTTTCCTTCCGCTTCCAGCACGGCGGGCGTCTCTGCCTGCTGAAGATCCTGACCCGCTCCGGCCGTGTGGATATTTGCTTTGTGCAAGGTTTCCAAGGTCTCTGCGAGACCAGCATAGCCCAAATCCAGCGCGTGGTTATTGGCCAGCGAACAGAGATCGATCTTGGCTGCGGTCAGAGAGGGGATATTCTGAGGATGCATGCGATAATGGATCCCCTTCCCCGGCCAATAGTCGTTACTCGTGGTGACGCTGGTCTCCAGATTGATGAGCCTCGCATCTGGCCTCACCCGTTCCCATTCCTCCAATGCGTCTCCCCAGATATAAGCGAAGTCGACCGGTTGCGGCACCGGACCACTGGCCTGCTCGGCCAGATCTACGTATCCCTGCGCGCTTTGCATGAAGGGCTCGTGGATCAGCGGATCACTGGGATGAGGCAGCACTTGATCGATACCTCTACCTGTCATGACGTCCCCAGCCATAAATATGGTGATACGCGTGGAAGGAGTTGGCGGGGGCGCGGATTGGCGAGAGTCACGAGGTGGAGCCTGCTCTCGACTGGCGGCCCGTTGGCCACAAGCCGGCCCAACCAACAACGTGAAAAGGAGAAACCCAAGAAGACCGTACAGAAGCAGATTGTTCCTCATGGCAGCCTCCCGGTGGAAATCCTGTACGACCAGGCCGGGGATTCCCCTTCTCGTCGCCGAACGATGATGGACTCACCCATGATCTTACTCCCGCTGCCGGCCAAGGCATCTTTGAGCGGGACGCCATCCCTGCCGGATCTGCGCGACTCCGACACTGGCGAGGCGCGCGGGCCACGGGCGCTGGGTCGACGGCGTGCGGTGTTGGGCCGGCGAGGCCCACCTGGACGGGATCGTCGTCTACCCGCTGTAGGCAGGGCAGCTCGCCTGCCGGGCGTGGCTATGCGTTCCGTGTGTGGAATGCATCACAGCCGGCGGGGTAACTGCCTGGCAGGCTCCATCTCTCGTGCCTACCCGGCCAGCAGCCTCTTCAGTGCCCTTGCATTCTGCAGTGCGTAACCGGCGACGTCGTTGTTGAAATAGGCAAAGACATCCAGACCCTGGCCGCGCCAGCCGTCGATGCGCCTGGCCCAGGCCTCGAGATCTGCCTCCTGGTAGTCGCCACCGTGGGCCGGGTCGCCGTGAAGGCGCACGTAGACCGGCGGCGCGGTGATCCGCAGGGGAATCTGCAGCGGGTGCATGTCGTGGATGCAGTGGGCGACGCCGTGGCGCTCCATCAGCCGGAAGACGTCCTCGACGAGCCAGCTTGGATCGCGAAACTCGACCACGTGGGAGATGCACGCGCCCTGCGAGTACCCCGGCGGCAGGGCGGTCAGGAAGCGCTCGAACCGCGGCAGGTTGGCCCGCCAGCGCGGCGGAAGCTGGTAGAGCACCGGGCCGAGGGTCTTGCCCAGGCGGCCGGCACGCTCGAAGAACCTGTGGAGTGGCTCGAGAGGGTCCTTGAGCTTCTTGAAGTGGGTGAGGAAGCGGCTGGCCTTGACGGCGTAGAGAAAGCCCGGGGGCGCCTGTTCGCGCCACCTGTCGAACGCGGCCTCGCTTGGAAGCCTGTAGAACGTGTAGTTGATCTCGACCGTGTCGAACTCGCGTGCATAATAGCCCAGCCAGTCACACTG
>CAZWPV010000311.1:0-4133 GCA_964635485.1 uncultured Anaerolineales bacterium | reverse complement strand
GGTATTGCTCTACCAGCAGCTTGTCTACCTCTTCCCACTGCGACTTCAGCAAGTGCCTCATCACTTCCTGCCCAATGGTCAGCACCCCCGTTTCCATCTCATCAAGTGCCGTCTCGGGTTCCAGTTGCTGTGGATCGATATCTGGCACATCAAAACTATGCAACTCCGTCATTTGATCAGGGTGCTCCTCATCGTCGACACGGCAAATCAATACTCGTAGGTGACTCATTGTATCCTCCTCGATATTCTCTGGCTGCGCCGTTTGGCCCGTAGCATACCACAGCTTACCAGTTATGAGGAGGGCAACTTGACCCAGCGCTTGTGCGCGCTAACCTATTTTGTATTCCAGTCACCGTCGAAACCTTTGCAAGGTTAGCCTAGAGTCACGTCATGCCTGTCAGTTGTCTTCTGACTGCCGTTCTCGCCTGGCGCTAAAGCACCTCTAACAAATTATAGACCAAACGGGCAAACACGCAATCTTGTGTCAGAGGGCTATTGCACTGCTAAATGCCCATTTTTTGCTCCCACCGACGAATAGAAGCGGCTAATGTGCCGGATTGAAATAGTTATAGGTTGCCCTGGCGATGTTGGCGGCCAAGGCAGAACTCTCCTCCCACTCCAGATACTGCGGACTGTCGAGGTAGATGATAAGTACAAAGTCGCCGCCTGAGCTGAAAACGATTCCCGCGTCGGCGTGAGGGCCTCCATCCCCAAAGCCATGCTTATGTGCCACGACCGTTCCCTGCGGCAACTCGGCTTCGATCAGGTTGTCAAAGCTGTTTTGGATCATCCAATCGATCATCTCGCTGCACTCGCCGGCGGTAAAAGCGCCGGGGTAAGCGACCATCAGAGCGCCACCCCCCTGGCTGCACTGGTAGATCATCTCCAGCAGCAGCCCCATGTCCATTGGCGTGGTCTGCATGCAAAAGTCAGGATTGGTGGTGATGTCGGTGCGGGAATTGGCAGGGGTTGGAATCGTGTAAGGGCACTCTGCATCGTAGGGAGCCACCATGAACGTGTTGGGCAAACCCAGGTAGTTCATCGAAGCAGTGAGTCTCTCGGCGCCCTGATAGCCATCGCCTTCACCGATGATATCGCGCAAAAGCAGGTTGGCCTTGAAATTGCTGCTGGTTTCGCCCAACGACTCGCTGATCCAATCCGTCACCTCGAGATCGAAGGGGGCATCCAAGGCGCGATAAGTTTCTTCCATGATGGCAACTTTGAGCACACTCAACCCGGCGAACGCGACCTCATCGTTGATCCCCAGTTCCGCCCCGGTCTGCAGATCTTTGACAAAGATCCCTGGTATGATGTGCGGATGGTCGTCTGCCAGGGATTGGATCATCTGGCCAAGCGCCGCTATTTCCAAGGGAGGTGCTTCGCTGGACTTGACGACCAGTTCGGCCCGCCTATCGGCAGCCGAGACGAGTGCAGCGGCGAGGAGAGGGCGAGACGCCTCAGTATCCAGCTCCTGACCAGGCCGACTGGCGCGAAAGATCAGTTTATCCGGGAGCGGGACCGCGCTTTGAGGTGGCCGGTCATACTGCCTGGCGACGCGGGCCAGGAAACCGTCGAGCCGTTCCTCCGAGTATGTGACCGCCACGGGAACGTCCACCGGCTCGGCGGGGTGACGCAGCACGTGGGCGACAAAGCCATCAAATCCCCCCCGCGCGGTCAGCGCGACCTCCAGGTTGGCCGCCGTTTTCTCGGCGTCAAAGCGCAGTTCGACAGCGTCGGGAGATAGCGCCAGTTGCTCGCCCTGGTATATCACTTCAACTGGTGTGGCCAACGCTACTTCGAGCTCATTCAATGCCTGCTCACGCGTCTTTCCCTCCACAGGCAGGCCAGCCATCGTCATATCGACGGGCAGAGTACGGCTTGCTGCGCAGTAGTCGAGGTACTGCCAGGCGAGGAGAAAAGCAACGACGGCGGCAATGACAATGAGCCAGGCGATAAGTCCGGTTCTACGCCACAAGAGGTATCCTCCACATTGATGTGGAAAGATTATATCATAGGTACAATCGTGCGCCAAGCGCTGGGACTTTAAACTTTTGGTTCACACTTCGGTGCGCGGGACGCAGGTGAGGCGGATTCTTTTGCCATTTCAACTGCCCACCGTCGCACAATCTACTGTCTCGTGGTATAATCGGTCGTACAGTGTGTGCCGAAAGGGCGCTCATCCTGCAAGGGCAGGTTGAGGCGCTTTGGTTTTACCGTGCCGGCCTATCCGGCCCAGGAAGTGAGCCCTTGGTTTCTAACTGCCGCGATTGTCCTATACGCGCGAAATGCATTGAGCAGAGCGCCAATCCTCCCAGCGTTAAAATGATGATGCATCGCGCCTTCTCGGCAGGCTCCGACACGCAGCAGATGTGGGGGCTGTTGCAAATGAACTGCTTGCTTGCCCCTGAGGAAGAGAAAACTGCTGAACCCGTGCCTGCCAAGCCCCGCGTCGATGCCCCCAAGCCCACCGAGATTCCCAAGGAAAGTAGAGCGACGGCGACTTCCTATGCCGCTCAACCTGGGGGCGGCCAAGAGCAGGTTGAACAACCTGTCCGGCCGACAGTGACGGACAAGAAGGTCGAGGAAGCTCCCTCCCGCTATTGCTTAATCCTGCGGGGCGGGCACCATCGCATCGCACTGGCGGCGGCTGGTCAAATCCTGCTGGGTCGCTTTGATCCGGCAGCGGCGGCGAACCCCGACGTCGATCTGAGTTTCGACGACAGGGAAGCCCACATCATTTCTCGCCGCCACGCCCGCATCATCGGCCACGAGGGCTTCCACCTGATTGAGGACATGGGCAGCACCAATGGCACCCTGGTCAACGGGGAGAGGCTGAGGATCGGCCAGAAGGCGCTCCTGCAGCCTGGCGACCGCGTCACTTTGGGAAACCACGAGTTCTTGTACAGACCCATCCTGAAAATGGGGACGTCACCGGGATACGAGCCTCGCGCGTACCTGCGGGCGACGTTTACCGGCCACCGCTTCCCTCTACCCTCGCAGGGAGAGGTGATCGTCGGCCGGACCGACCCCGTTGTTGGCTTTGTGCCCGACATCGACCTGAGAGATGAAGGGGATGCTGCCCAGGTCGTCGCCCGTCGTCACGTCAAGATCAGCGCCAATAATGGCCGCCACTATGTGGAGGACATGGGCAGTGCCAACGGCACCAAACTCAACGGCACGCCCATCGAAATCGGGGAACGCGGCTTGCTCGAGCCGGGAGATCATATCTGGCTGGGAGGATGCGTCCTGGCCTACGATGTGGAGCTATAAAACATAGGATTAACAAGATACAGGAGACTGCCGATGCCTAGAAGAACGACGATCATCTGGAAAAAGGACGGCAAGGAGATGGTTTACATACCATCGGGAGAGTTTATTATGGGCGCCGATGGGAGCGCGGACAACGAGAGCCCACCCCACACGGTTCACCTGGACGCTTTCTACATAGACCGCTACTCGGTGACCCACGAGGAGTACAAGCGCTTCGTGGACGCCACCGGTCATCCGGTGCCTTGCTATGACGTCGGCTGGGTCGACGCGCGAGAGTATAACTGGGATCCGGAAACGCGCACCCCGCCGGAGGGCAAGGAAGAGCATCCAGTGGTGCTCGTGAGCTGGGAGGACGCGCGGGCGTACGCCACCTGGGCCGGCAAACGGCTGCCCACGGAAGCCGAGTGGGAGCGGGCCGCGCGGGGCATCGACGGGCGTCGTTGGCCTTGGGGAAACGAGTTCATCCAGGGCCGCTGTAACTCCAGGGAAAGCGGTGCCGACGGCACTACTCCTGCGGGTCGGTATTCTCCAGGCGGCGATAGCCCGGATGACGTCGGGGACATGGTGGGCAACGTGTGGGAGTGGACCAGCACCCTGTTCCGTCCTTATCCCTACGACGCCGATGATGGGCGGGAGAGTCTGGAAGCGAGCGGCTGGCGCGTCCTGCGAGGCGGCTCGTGGCAGAACGACCTGGACCGGGCACGCTGCACCGCCCGCCTCGACGGCGACTTTCTCTTCTATAACAACGTCGGCTTCCGCTGTGCCGTATCGGCGGAAATGGATGAACACGAGCGCGAGCGGTATCTCGATATTTTCCCGCGAGGCGTACGACGTGCCAAGGACCCCAAAGAAGTGATCGCACG
>CAZWPV010000310.1:0-4136 GCA_964635485.1 uncultured Anaerolineales bacterium | reverse complement strand
GAGACGGGGATGATGGGCGCGCCCTCCAGAACCGTGTCCTCCAGCGTCTCCGATACGTCGGCAGAGACCAGTTCGACCCACCCTGCGCTCTCAGCTATGTCCGTCTTGGTCAGCGCGACGACGCCCTTGTCGACTCCCAACAGGTCGAGGATGGCCAGGTGTTCGCGGGTCTGGGGCATCACACCCTCGTCGGCGGCGACGACAAAGAGGGCGGCGTCGATGCCGCCCACGCCGGCCAGCATATTCTCGATAAAATCCCGGTGGCCGGGCACGTCCACGATGCCCACCGGTTCGCCGTTGGGGAGCGTGAGCCAGGCAAAGCCCAGGTCGATGGTCATCTCCCGCTCCTTCTCCTCGCGCAACCGGTCGGGGTCGATGCCCGTGAGGGCCAGGACGAGGGTGGACTTGCCGTGGTCTACGTGGCCGGCTGTGCCGATGACGTGCATCTATGTGCCGCTCCCTATGAATCTTTACGCAGGGCTTGACGTGCCTGGGTGAACGCCTGCTCATCTCGCTCGACCTCTCCTTGTACGGCTTCGAGCTTGCGGTGGGCGTCCATGCGGCGGGAGTCGAACAGGGCTTCGAGGTGACTCTGCTGGACTTTGGTCTGGGCTTCAAGCGGCTCGATTCGTCCGACGAGTCCCTGATTGGTGTTTTCTTGGGCGCGCCACTGCTCATCCAGGACGATCTGGCGCTTTTTCTGTTCCTTCTGCTGTGCGTTCTGCCACTCTTCCCACTGCCGCCTGACTCGATCCTCGGCCAGCCGTTGCATCTCGGCCACCTCGTTCTGGCGCTTCTCGATTCGCGCCTGGAAGGTCTCTGATTTGTCGAGCACGCGTTTGACTGCCTGCTCCTGCTCGATGAACCCTTGGGTTTGCTGCACGAGACGCGCCATCTCTTTAGCCACTTTTTCGCCCTGGTCGAGGTATTGCTTCATCTTCTGCTCACGTTGAAAGTCGGATATGCGCAGTTCCTCGATGGGTTTCTCGTACTTTTTCGTCTCTTGGATGGCTTCGTCGATGCGTGACTTTTGCTTCTGGACGGTCTCTTCAATGAGCGGCAGCTTGGCTGCCAGACCCTCGACCTTTTTGCGCAACTCGGTTGTATCGTGTTCCAGTTCGGCGATGCGGCGGTTGTCGGCGCGGCGCTGCTCCTCCAGGTAGGTGACGGATTGCACGCGGTCGTCGGAGCGCTTTTCCAGGTCTTTGATGGAGACCTCCAAGCGCTGGACGGCCTCGCTCAGGCGTTGGTCCTCGGCTTTTTGGGCGTTCAGTCGCTCGTCGTAGCGGGGCAGTGCCTGCGCTTGCTTGTCCAACTGGCCCAGGTGGTCGACGATGGCTTCGTGCTCGATCTTGCGCAGCCGCTCGGCCTCAGCACGTTCCTTCTTCTGAGCTTCCTCCCTTCGTCCGAGCTCGAAGAGCATCTCGTTCTTATAGTTCGAGACAGTCTCCTCGAAATCGGTCACCTGTGAGATGAGGTTTTGAAAGCTGGTCGTCTTGGCCTGCAGGTCCTGTATCTGGGCCGATTGTTGGGATAGTTGCTCTTCCTGGCCCCGCGCTTGCTCCTGTAGCGTGGCGATGAGGGCCTTGTCATTGCGGCGCTCCTCCTCCAACCACTGGAGCATCTGCGTCACCTGGGTCATTTCCATCGGTTGGATCGTTTTCTTGGTCATCCTCACTCCCCCTTTATCTTGGCGTGATTATATCACCTTTCCCCCCCTCAGGCAACGGGTGTACTTCGTGCGCCTAGGCAATCGCGGTACAGCCGCAATTGCCCTTTTATATGTAGCGGTTCGGTTGACAGGCTATCGAGCGCTTATATAATGACCTTGGGATTGGATATGCGCATCGGCATCGACGTTCGCATCACCTACTACACCCGGGGCGGGATCAGCAACTACGCGCTGCGTCTGCTCCGGGCGCTGGCTGCCTTCGATGAGGAGACAGACTACTGCGTCCTGCACAGCCGCAAGGACGGGCGTCCGCCGCTGCCGGGACCCAACTTCCGCCCCGTTGCCTGTTGGACGCCCGCGCATCACCGGTGGGAGCGATGGGCGCTGGGGATGGAGGTGGCACGGCTGGGGCTCGACCTGCTCCACAGCCCTGATTTCATCCCGCCTGCCTTTGGCTACAGCCGCTCGGTGATCACCGTCCACGACCTGAATTTCCTCTACTATCCCCAGTTTCTCACCGCGCAAAGCCTGCATTACTACAACGGCCAGATCTCGTGGGCGGTGAGTCGCGCCGATCACATCCTGGCCGATTCGCACGCTACCAAGGCGGACTTGGTCTCGATGCTCAACGTGGAGCCGGAAAAAGTCACCGTCGTGCATCTTGCTGCGGACCCCACCTACCGCCCGCTCGCCGAGGCCGGGGCGAGAAAGGTCGTTGCGAAATACGGCCTGGAGCCGGGATACCTGCTTTTCGTGGGGACGCTGGAACCGCGCAAGAATCTGCCGGGGCTTCTGCAGGCTTATTGTCTGCTGCGCGATAAAGGGGCGACGCGCGCGCCGTTGGTGCTGGTCGGCGGCAAGGGGTGGCTGTACGACGAGATTTTCGAGCGTGTCGAGGCGCTGCATCTGGCCGAGCACGTGCGCTTTCTCCACGGTGTGCCGGACGAGGATTTACCCGGCCTGTACAGCGCCGCCGGTGTGTTGACGACCCCGTCGTTCTACGAGGGGTTCGGCCTGCCGGCCTTGGAGGCGATGACGTTTGGCACCCCCGTCGTCGTCTCCGACCGGGCCTCGCTGCCGGAGGTGGTGGGGGAGGCTGGGTTGCTGGTGAACCCGGATGACCCTCAGGACATCGCCCGGGCGCTGGGCCGCACCTTGAACGATGGGGCGCTGCGTGCCCAGATGCGCGAGCGAGGGCTGGCGCAGGCGGCGCGCTTCACCTGGGAAAGGGCCGCCCGCGAGACGCTGGAAGTCTATCAAATGGTGCTCAAGTAGCCACGACGAGCAATCACACCTCCCTGTCAGGGAGGGGCGGGGGGAGGGTGCGGCGCGGTTTCAAACCGAGCTTAACCCAGCGACTTTTTGCTGCGCGTCCGCTGCAACTCGTTATCCGGCAGCCGGCGCTCCAGCAGGGTCAGCGAGAGGTCGATCACCTCTTGGGCTTCATCCGCCGTGGTCGTGCCGACGACGACCATGTCCTGGTCGCGGATCGTGTTCCACACGAACGCGAGCCCTACCACCGGCAGCAGCTTTCCCGCTGCCAGCGGCTTGATCGCCATCACCGGCTTTTTGGCATTGCTGATGATGCGCATCACCCAATCGGCCTCGACCTGCATGAGGAACCCCGCTGCGTTATAGAGCTGGATGTAGGTCTCGACGTCGGCCTCCGTCTTGTCGGCAATGACGACCGTCTCCGGCATGTGGGTCGAGAGACCGGGGACCATCTCCCGCTCCCGGATCATCGTCGTGTATTTATCGATGTCGCGGATCACGCCGTGCATGCGGTCGACCAGCGCGTCCGTCACGCACTGGTGCGGCAGGCAGAAGGTCGCGCCGAGCGCCTTGGCTTGATCGAACATCGCCTCAGGGCTGTTTTCAGGATCGCCATCGGGCAGGGGGTCGAAAATGGGTGTCAGGATGCGGATCATCTTCCGCCCCGCCTTGTCCTCCGCCTCGCGGATCGCCTCCTCCATATCCTGGGAGGGAGGTGTCATCACCGCATCGATGCCGTGCTCCAGAAAGACGGCCAGAACGTCCGCGATGCGCTCGCGTGTTTGCAGCGCCTTGATGAACTTGTCCTTGGCCAGGCTCGTGTGCGAGTAGCCGAGAAACCAGTTGCTGCCGATAATCATCCGTGGCAGGCTCATGCCGCCGACGGTAGTTCTGGGGAATTCGTCCATTGTTGTTTCCTCATGGTGTTTGCTTGCTCTGTCAACGCAGATCGAGTAAAATCATCCTCGCTCGAAAGCCAGTATACAACCGCCGCACAAAAAGGCAACCATGAAAATCCTATTTCTCACCCCTCAACTCCCCTACCCGCCGCAGAAGGGCACGGCGATGCGCAACTGGGGCCTTATCTCCGACCTCGCGCTGCGTCACGAGGTGGCGGTGCTCTCCTTCGCGGGGGCCCCCCCCCCCACCCCCCCCCCCCCGGGGGGGGGGGGGGGGGGGGGGGGGGGGGGGG
>CAZWPV010000309.1:0-4149 GCA_964635485.1 uncultured Anaerolineales bacterium | reverse complement strand
AAGAGCACCTGCCCCTCCACGCGCACCCCCTCGACCAGGTCGAGCAGCCGGCTCATCGAGCGCAGCAGCGTCGTCTTGCCGCAGCCGGAGGGGCCGATGATGGCCGTGATCTGCCGGGCGGGGATGTCCACGCTGACGTCGCGCACCGCCGGGCCGTTGCCGTAGGTCACGTTCAACCCGCGAACTTGAATCACTGAATCAGTCATCATCACATCCTCCTCTAGCGCACAACGTACCGGCTCAACCGGCGCACCAGCAGCCGCGTGAGCAGGCTGATACCCAGGACGATCACCACCAGCACCAGGGCCGCCGCATACGCCCGCTGCTGCACCTCGGGCAGCGGCGTGCCCAACTGGAAAAAGACGGCCAGTGGCAGCGACGCCACGGGCCGCAGCAGAGAGCTTGGCATGCGGTCGGTGTAGCCCGCGGTAAAGAGCACCGAGGCCGCGTCGCCGATGCCCCGCCCGAAGGCCAGCAGCATCACGGTGACGATGCCCGGTGCCGCTTGACGCACAAAGACACGCAGCGCCGTCTCCAATCGCGTCGCGCCCAGCGCGGAGGAGGCCTCCTTCAGCCCGAAGGGCACCATGCCCATCACCTCCTCCATCCCCCGCACCATGACCGGCAGCTCCAGCAGCGCCAGGGCGATGATCCCGCCAAGCAGTGAGGCCCGCATCTTGAGCAGCAGCAACAGCGTGAAACCGAACGCCCCGTAGACGATGGAGGGCACACCCCAAAGCACATCTAGCGCGAGCCGCACAAGGTGCGCAAAGCGGCTGGACTGGCGCACGAAAAGCTGCAGGTAGAGCGCAACTCCCAGGCCGAGGACAAAGCTCAGCGCGGTCGCTCCGCTCGTCAGGGCCAGCGAGCCGGCGATGGCATTGAGGATACCGCCCTCCTTCCCCAGGTAGTACCCCCCTTTGGGCACCTGCGTCAGCATCGCCAGGTTCAGCGCGGGCAGCCCTTTCACGATCACGGTCACCAGAATGAGGAGCAGGCTGCCGACGACGAGCACCAGCGAGAGGATCATCAAGCCGAGCATGAACCGTTCTTCCAGGTGCTTTCCCATCAAGCTGCCCTCCTGACAGCGTGCAGCAGGATGACGCGCGCCATGATGGTAAAAGCCAACACGATCAGCAGCAGCACTAGCGCCGCGGCCAGCAGCGCCGAGTCGTAGAGCGGGATCGACATCATCTCGCCATAGTTGTTGGCGATGAGCGCCGGCAGCGGGTAGGCGGCGTCGAAGAGGGATCGCGGGATCTGGGGCACGTTGCCCACCACCATCATCACCGCCATCGTCTCGCCAAAGGCGCGCGAGAACCCCAGGACGACGGCGGCGATGATGCCCGGCAGTGCGCGACGCAGCGCTACCCCCTTAATCATCTGCCAGCGCGTGGCCCCCAGCGCCAGTGCCGCCTCCCGCATCCCGTCGGGCACGGCGCGGACCACCTCCTCGGTCACGGAGATGATAACGGGAAAGACCATCACCGCCAGCACCACGCCGCTGGATAGGATGCCGTAGCCCGTGGGGTTATCGGCGCGTAGCAGCGGGATTGCGCCCAAATGCCGGGCGGCCAGGGGCGTAACCACGTCGCGGACGAAGGGCACCACTATCAGGATGCCCCACAGCCCATAGACCACCGACGGGATGCCCGCCAGGAGGTCCACCACCGGCTTGATCGTCCCCCGCAGACGGCGCGGCGCGTACTCGGCCAGGTAGATGGCGCACAGCAGGCAGGGAGGCACGGCCAGCACCATCGCCAAGACGGTCACCCACACGGTACCCACGATGAACGTCAGGAAGCCAAACTTGCCCTGCAGCGGGTGCCATTCCGATGATGTCAGCAGCACGACCGGCGACTGGATATCCAGCAGCGGGCGGGCGCGGGTGGCCAGAGCGACGACGATGAAAAAGACCAGCATCGCCACCAGGAACGCCAGTGCGCCCATCACACGACCAGCCAAGCAGTCTTTTAACCGCCGCCAGCGCCCGGCGCTCATTCCCCACCCGCCTGCAGTTTTTCCATCCCTTCCTGTAACTGCGCCTGTGAGAGCTGAATGTAGCCCACCTCACCCACAAAGGCCTGCCCGTCGGTCAGCGCCCACTCGACGAAGGCCTTCGTCAACCCATCTGGAGCACCCAGGGTCACCAAGTAAAGATCGCGTGCCGGCGGTGCAGGATACCGTCCGTCGGCGATGGCCGCCGTCAGGTCCGTCTTTGTGGCGTAAAAGCTTTCGTCCTCATCCACCTGACCATTCCCGTTGCGATCTACGGGCATGATCTGGATCTTGGCCACAGGCCGGCCGGTGTCGGCGTCATAGGCAAAGTTCAGATTGTTGTAGCCGACGCCCAGCGGATCGTCGGAGACCGCCGTCGCCAGCCCAGGGTCGCCGTAGACAGCCACGCCCTGCAGGTCCTCCTGCCCGTAATCCCCCAGATAGGCCGCCCACGTCGCCGCCGCGCCACAGGCATCGGAGCGGGTGTAGACGTGAATCTCGTCGGTCACAGTGGGATCGCCGAGGACCTCGCCCCACGTCCTGACCCGGCCCATCCAGATGGCCTCGAGCGTCTCGCGGGTGAGGCCCTGTGCCTGTACTCGGGCCAGGTGCGGGTTATCGCCGTTCATCGTCGGCACGACGGCATCCATCGTCACCGCCACCCACCAGGCACCCTGCGCGATCTCTTCCTCGTGGATCTCGCGGGAGACCATGCCGATATCGACCGCGCCCCCCAAGACGTCGGCCATGCCCTTGCCCGCGCCACCCGCCGAGATATCGAACTGGACGTCGGGATGTTGGATCTGAAACTCTTCGCCCCAGCGCACCACCATCGGATAGAGGGCCCACGCGCCGGAAATGGTCAGCGTTCTCTCTGAGCGGCACCCGCCGAGAACCAGGCCGACCAGCACCACGATAGCGAGAACTAAGCTCAAGTAACTACTTTTCTTCATCAAGTGATCTCCCTTGCTCAAAAGATTTTGATCAGTGTGAAAAGCCCCAGCACTGTGACGGCGCTACCAATCACCCAGCGCATCTTGCCCGCGGGTATCTTTTTCACCGTGAGAGCCGCCAGCGGCACCGAGAGCACGGCGCCCAGCGCGAGCGAGGGTGCCAGCCTCCAATCGACCGCGCCGTTCCCCGTCAGCGCGTAGGCAGCCACGCCCACGATGCACGCCAGCCCCTCGGCGAGTGACGTGATGCCCACCGCCTCCCTCTCGCCCACCCCTGAAAGCACCTGCCCGCCGCAGACCAGCGGGCCATAGCCCCCGCCGCTGAGACCCTTGTTGAGCGCTGCTAAAACCCCCAGCCCGATCAGCTTCTTCCACGAGAAGGCGAACGTCTTGCCAATGGTCAGCAGGATGCCGACGCCCACCACCAGCACCAGGACGCCGATGTACATCTCGATCACCCACTTTGGGATGTTGACGGCGATAAAGACGGCGGCCATCGCGCCAAAGACGCTGCACGCCGCCAGCGTCAGCGCCACCTTAAACGGGTGCGACCCCGGCTTGAGGTTGACGTTGCCAACGCCGTGATGAAGCAACCCTGCCAGGATGCCGGTCACGAACTCAGAAAACAGCACCGAGGGCACGATTTGCGCCGGTTCGTACCCCATCAGTAGCAGGAGCGGTGTGAGCGTGGTACCGTACCCCATTCCCAGCGTCGAATCGACATACTCACAGATCAGGGCCAGCAGGGCGAGAGGCAAAAGCAATTGGATCGACATCTAATTCCTCTTAGTTTAATAATACATAATTCCTAGTGAAATTATAGGAATTAAGCCAAAACAAAAAAGGGCAAAGGCGCTACTCAACAACCAAATCGGCCAACGTCGTGCTTTCCATCATCTCTGCCACGACGTCGCGCACCTCGCGCATCACCCGCCGCAGGCCGCACTTTTCCATATCGGGGCAGCCGCAGGGCTCGTAGGCCACTTCGCTCACACAACTGACGGGGGCCAACGGCCCATCGAGCAACCGCACCACCTCGGCCAGGGTGATCTCCCCCGGCGGGCGGGCCAGATAGTACCCACCGCGCGGCCCCTTGCGGCTGTGCACAATCCGCCCGTGCTTGAGGGCGAGCAGAATCTGCTCCAGGAACCGGGCAGGGATGTTGTTCCGTTCGGCCAGTTCCTTGTTCGGCACCGGC